>CBDUSV010000069.1:0-11036 GCA_965369885.1 uncultured bacterium | reverse complement strand
CCGCTTTGGATTTGCAAGTAGTCTTTGGATCGCTATAGTCCGGCTGCTCTGGAAACCGGGCGCCTCGGCGCCAAATCGTTGTGGACGCCCAACTCGTTATAAAACTTAGTTATATACAGGGAGAACTTGATGTTGATTTCGCCGGCTTATGCCCAGTCCGCCATTGGGGGCGGTTTCGACATCATGTCGTTGATGCCGCTGGTCCTGATCTTCGGGGTGTTCTATCTGCTGTTGATCCGTCCCCAGCAGAAA
This sequence comes from uncultured bacterium, assembly GCA_965369885.1. Taxonomy (GTDB): domain Bacteria; phylum Pseudomonadota; class Alphaproteobacteria; order SMXQ01; family SMXQ01; genus JAZFWG01. The sequence goes on along the minus strand of CBDUSV010000069.1, from coordinate 10,784 downwards.
AAAGTGAAACAGCACCGCGAGATGGTCTCGAACCTGCGCCGGGGCGACCGGGTGGTGACCAGCGGCGGCATCATAGGGCTTATCATCCGAATCCTTAATGAGCACGAGATGATGGTGGAGATCGCAGACGGCGTCCGGGTCAAGGTTGCCCGTTCCATGGTCTCGAGCCTGGTGGTCAAGGGCGATAGCAATGATGACGATAAAAATGGCGATAATGACGGTGACGGCGGCGACGGTGACGGTGACGGCGACGGCGATGAAGGTGACTCCCGCCCGGCGCCAAAGCGCCAGCGGCGCAGGCGCAAACCAGCGGCCAACGACTAAACTTTCCTGAGTTTCTCCGGCCATGGTTTATTTTTCCAAATTCAAGATCATCATGGTGGTGTTGATCTGCGTCCTCGGCCTCAGCCTTGCCGCGCCCAACCTGTTCGGGCCCGAAGTGACGAAACAAATTCCCGATTGGCTGCCCCACAAGCGGGTGCATCTTGGCCTCGATCTCCAGGGCGGCTCGCATTTGTTGCTCGAGGTCAATCTCAAGGCCATCACCCGCGAACGCCTCGTCGCCCTTGTCGATGCGGTGCGCGTTACCCTGCGCACGGCACGGATCGGCTATCGCGGTCTCGGGGTCGAGGGCGATGCCGTGGTCTTCCGTCTGCGCAAACCGGACCAGTTGAGCCAGGCGCAGAAATTGCTGCGCACTGCCGAGAGTGGGACCGTGATCGAAACCAGCGATGGCCGGATCCTGATCCGCTACACCAAGGAGTCGGTGACCGCGCGGGAAGACCAGGCGGTTGCCCAATCCATCGAAATCGTGCGCCGGCGCATCGACGAGACCGGCACCCGCGAACCCTCGATCCAGCGCCAGGGCCGTGACCGCATCATCGTCCAATTGCCCGGGCTCGACGATCCCGAACGGATCAAGCGGCTGTTGGGCAAGACCGCGAAGATGAACTTCCGCCTCGTCGATGTCTCCATGACGGCGGTGCAGGCCCGGGCCACCCGCCCGCCGCCGGGCTCCGAGCTTTTGCCCTCCGATGACCCCAACGAAGTCACCGCCACGGGCCGTCCGATAGAATATCTGGTGCGCCGGCGGATCATGGTCAGCGGCGATACCCTGGTCGATTCCCAGCCCACCTTCGAGAGCGGCCGCCCGGTGGTGAGCTTCCGTTTCGATACCACCGGCGGGCGAAAATTTGGCAACGCCACCAAGAACAATGTCGGGCGTCCCTTCGCCATCGTGCTGGACGGCAAGGTCATCAGCGCGCCGGTGATCCGCGAACCGATCATGGGCGGATCGGGGATCATCTCCGGCAGCTTCACCACCCAGGAGGTCCAGGACTTGTCCTTGCTGCTGCGCGCGGGCGCCCTGCCGGCGCCTTTGACCATCCTCGAGGAGCGTTCGGTCGGCCCCGACCTCGGCGCCGATTCGATCCAGGCGGGAAAGATCGCCTGCATCATCGGTCTGATCCTGGTGTTGCTCTTCATGATGGTGGTCTACAGCCTGTTCGGGGTGATGGCCAACATCGCCCTGTTCTTCAACCTGACCATGATCCTGGGGGCATTGTCGGTGTTGCAAGCCTCCCTGACCCTTCCCGGCATCGCCGGCATCGTGCTCACCATCGGCATGGCGGTGGATGCCAATGTCCTGATCTTCGAGCGCATCCGCGAGGAATTGCGCGGCGGGCGTTCGCCGATTTCGGCGATCGACGCCGGTTACCGGCGGGCCTTGACCACCATCATCGACGCCAACCTCACCACCTTCTTCGCCGCCATCATCCTGTTCCAGTTCGGTTCCGGCCCGATCAAGGGGTTCGCGATCACGCTCTCCATCGGTCTCGCCACCTCCATGTTCACCGCGATCATGGTGACCCGGCTGATGGTGGTGGGGTGGCTACGTTGGCGCCGGCCGGTGGCGCTGCCGATATAAGGATTGATCATGGAATTGTTCCCTTTGCGTTTGGTCCCGCCGGACACCAAGATCGATTTCATCGGCAAGCGCAACATCGCCTATGTGCTGTCCCTGGTCCTGGTGGTGCTGTCGGTGGGGTTCTTCATGGTCAAGGGGTTGAATCTCGGCATTGATTTCAAGGGCGGCATCCTGATGGAGGTGCGGACCCCCGGCGTGGCCGACATCCAGAGCATGCGCCGCCAGCTTTCGGGCCTCGGCCTCGGCGAGGTGGCGCTGCAGGAATTCGGCCAAGCCTCCGATGTGCTGATCCGCGTCGAGCGCCAGCCCGGCGGCGAGAAAGCGCAGCTGCGCGCGGTCGAGGTGGTCAAGGGCGCCCTTGGTACGACTGTCAGCAGCTACCGCCGGGTCGAGTTTGTCGGCCCCAAGGTCGGCGGCGAACTGGTCGAAGCCGGCATCTATGCGGTGCTTTTGTCCCTGCTCGCCATCATGATCTATGTGTGGTTCCGCTTCGAATGGCAGTTCAGTATCGGCGCCATCGTCGCCTTGACCCACGATGTCGTCACCACCATCGGCATGTTCTCGATCTTCGGGCTCGAATTCAACCTGGCGACGGTGGCGGCGATCCTGACCATCGCCGGCTATTCGATCAACGACACCGTGGTGGTGTTCGACCGGGTGCGTGAAAACCTGCGCCGCTATAAGTCCCTGGATGTAGCGGCGCTCCTGAATCTCAGCATCAATCAGACCCTTTCGCGCACCGTGCTGACCAGTCTCACCACCCTGTTGGCCCTGATCGCGATCTTCATTTTCGGCGGTGCGGTCATCTCCGACTTCGCCCTCGCCCTGATCTGGGGCGTGTTGATCGGGACCTATTCCTCGGTGTGGATCGCGTCACCGGTGCTGATCTGGCTCAACATCCGTGGCGGCATCAGCGGCGGAGCCGTCGGCGCTGAAACCGGATCCACGGCGCCTTAAGGCGCCCACCCACCCTTATCGGCAAACAAAAAGCGGGGCCCGAAGACCCCGCTTTTGTCTACTCGGTGCGTCCAGTCTAGTAGAGATGCACCGCAACCATGGAGTAAGACATCGGGATCGACAGCAAGGTGTTGGTCCGCGATGCCAGCATCGCCGTCCGTGCCGCCACCGGTTTTTCCTCCGGGGTGGCCTCGACCAGGCCGAGGGCCTTCTGCTGGTTCGGCCAGATGATGAACCAGACATTGGCGGCCATGATCAGCCCGAACCACATGCCGAAGCCGATGCTCATATCCTTGGCGCTTGAGTTGGTGAACCCAAGTGCCAGGGCATCGGCGATATAGCCGAGCTGCCACGCTTGCAGCAGCCCCCAGATGATGGTCGACAGCGCCGCCCAGCGGAACCAGAACAGCGCCTCGGGCGCGATGACGCGAGAGATCGCCGGCTTATGCTCGTCGGGGATCTTCGGCATTGACGGTATCTGCACGAAATTGAAATACCACAACAGGCCGATCCACATGATGCCGCTGAGCACATGAAGCCAGCGGACAAGGAAGACGACCCAGGGATCAGAAATCAGTTCCATAACTTTGCCCCCCTGGCAATAATCAGAAGACGACTTCGATGATGACGACCATCACCACGGTCAGAACCAGACCGGCGATAATGGTGTTTTGCAGGCTGGAAAGAATACTCGCCATGAACACCTCCCAAATTGGATTGCCACATCAAATTGAACGATCAAAAACGGACAATTTGGTATATTGACCGATACCGGACCACAACATATAGAAATTGTGCCGCTACAGCAACAGTCATGTAGCGATCAGGTGATGGGCCCGTCCCGGCCGTCGCGGGGCGGATATTAACGCGCGATTAGACCCCGGGCCAGCCCTTTGATCCCGGCCCTCAGCCTTTCGCACCCCGACAACTCCACCCGGTGGGCAATGGGATCGCGCTTGGCGAGCTTGGCCGCCAGCATCTCGGCGATGGTGACGATGATGGCGGCCTCGATGCGGAGGCTGATATGGCGGATGTGGCCGATCAAGGGCTGGGCTTGGAGGTTCAGGCGCTGCACGCCTTCTAACGTGCGGTCAAGCACCCGGCGCAGTTCGGCTGACGCTTGCGGGCCCGCCAGGGCCTCGACGGTGATGCCCTCATCGGTGAACCAGGGCTCCGGCAGATAGACCCGGTCGAGCTCCTGGTAGTCGGACTTGCAGTCCTGCAGGTGGTTGAGGATCTGTAGCGAAGCGCACAGCGCCTCGGAGGCCGGCCAGCCGTCCTTGTTCTCGCCATGGACATCAAACAGCATGCGCCCCACCGGCGCCGCCGAATAGCGGCAATAGGTCAAAAGCTCGTTCCAGTCGCGGTAGCGCAGCTTGGTCGCATCCTGACGAAAGGCCTGGAGCAGGTGGCGGGCATGGAGCGGCGTGAGCCCGGCGTCATCGAAGATCTTGCTGGTGCGGGTGGCGCATTCGATGGCGGCGGCATCGAGGCCGGGCGGCGTGGCATCATCGGCGATGCCATGCTCCAAGGCGGCGTCGAGCGCATCAAGCCAGGCGATCTTGGTCTCGGGCGCAAGGTCCGGGGCGTCGGCAATGTCGTCGGCCAGGCGCACAAAGCGGTAAAACGCCAGAATGGTGTGGCGGAACCGCGCCGGGATCAGTTTCGAGGCAACCGGGAAGTTCTCGTCGCCCGGCCCCTTGGTCGGGACCTGGCCCTGGTCTGGGGCGGCGGCTTCGCTTTCACTCGGCAATCGGGTCACCCAATGCTGGCCCCATGGTTTGGCGGCGGTGATCGAAGCCCTATATATGGCACAGTATGGAATTGGATTCTGCGTTTTCCTATTGCGCCGGCGAGGTGAGGCGCCTTGACCGCGACCGCTTCTGGTGCGCCCTGTTCGCCCCGGCGGAGGCGCGCCCGGGGCTGATGGCGCTCTATGGCTTCAACCTCGAACTCGCCCGTATCCCGGAGACGGTCTCGGAGCCGCTGCTGGGCCATATGCGCCTGCAATGGTGGCGCGACGCCTTGGATGCTCATTACGCCGGTAAGCCGGTGCCGGACCACCAAACCGCGGTGGCCCTGGCCCGGACCATCGCCCGCCATGGCCTCGACCATGGGGCGTTCAAACGCTTACTCGATGGCCGCGCCTTCGATCTCGATGACCGGCCGTTCGCCGACCTGGCGGCGTTCGAGGCTTATGGCGAGGCCACATCGGTGACCTTGGCTGGCCTCACCCTGGATATTCTTGGGGATGTGCTGGGCCAAGACGGCGAGGGGGTGCGTCAGGCAGCCAGGCATGTGGCCATGGCCTGGGCGCTCAGCGGCCATTTGCGCGCCGCCGGTCATCATGCCCTGTCCGGGCGGGTCTATCTGCCGATGGATTTGATGGCGGGCGCCGGCATCGGGGCGGATGCGCTGGTGGCCAAAACTCCGCCGCCGGCGGGCCGGATTGCCCGTATGGCACAAGTTGCCCGGCCCATGGCCGAGCGCGCCTGGGACCACCTTCACCGCGCCCGCGAGGCCGGCCGGGACGCCCCCCGGGCGGCGCTTGCGGCACTGCTGCCGGCGGCCTTGGTCGCGGCAGATCTTCGCCGTCTGGCACGCCTGGGGTATGACCTGACAAGCCCCAAGCTCGCCGCCAACCCCACCCAGCGCCAGCTTGCGCTCTATGGCCGGGCGCTTTGTTGGAATGCCGGCCGCGGGTGGTTTTGACCTCACGAAAAGTTTACTGGACCGATCAGTCCAAAACATATATAGTCCTCTTTGCAATCTAACGGCAGGGCCGTTTTGGAGTTTTCGGGATCGCCTGCTTGTAAGTTTTGGCGATGGCCCATTTGCAATATTTAGGATGGCATGTGATGGCAAGGCCAAGAGAATTCGACAGCACCCAGGCCCTGGAAAAGGCCATGGAGGTGTTTTGGGCCAAGGGCTATGAGGCCACGTCGCTGAGCGATCTCATCGGCGCCATGGGGATCAGCAAGTCGAGCCTTTACGACGTCTTCGGCAACAAGCACGAGCTCTTCCTCGCCACCCTCGATCATTATTGCAAGACCATTGCCCCGCGCAATATCGCCGCTGTCCTCGACGGGGCTCCCGATGCCAAGTCGGGTATTGCCGCGCTGTTTTCACATTTTGTCGAGGATCTGCTGTGCCGTGGCGAAAATTGCGGCTGTTTTGCCAGCAACACGGCGGTCGAAGTCGCCCTTATCGACCCGGACGCCCGCGCCAGGGTTCATGCCGCCTCGCTGAATTTGGAAGATGTCATATGCCAGGTGGTTGAGGGCGGCCAGGCCAAAGGGGACATCACCACCCGTCATGATCCCCGCACGCTCGCGCGCCATCTCGCCAACAGCCTGCAAGGCCTGATGGTCACCGGCAAGGCCAATCCCGACCGCGGCGTGCTGGAAGACATCTCCGCCATGGCCTTGTCGGCACTCGATTAATTTTTTTGCAGGTTTTGGACCGCTTGGTAGCGAATGAACACACCTAGGCATAAAGGAACCAAGACAATGGAACATCACGCCAAAGACAGCCCAAAGCATGACTGGCCCACGGACAACTCGGGGATGTCGGATCTGTTCATGCTCAATTGCTACGACATTTGGAGCGCCACGCCGGCGCCCCGGGAATGCTTCGACTGCCATGGTGATCAAGGTGGGCGAGGGGCATGCACCCAGTCCCACCAAACCAATCAATCGATTTGACTTTTTTTAAACCTGTTTTGGACCGATCGGTCCTAATTGTTGGACCGACACATGAGATCAAAAGGAGAAAGACCATGACCATCCAATTACACAAGACCCCCGATCTGTTGACGCCGGTGCGGCTCGGCCGCTACCGCCTCAAGAATCGCGTCGTGATGGCGCCCTTGACCCGCAACCGCGCCGGCGCCGGCAACGTGCCCCAGGCGATGAACGCGATTTATTACCGCCAAAGGGCAACCGCCGGCCTCATCATCACCGAAGGGTCCCAGGTCTCGCCCCAGGCCGTCGGTTATCCCGGAACGCCGGGCATTCACAACCGCCGCCAGATCGCCGGATGGCGGGGTGTCACCGATGCGGTCCATGATCAGGGCGGGCGGATTTTCCTTCAGCTCTGGCATGTCGGGCGGATTTCCCATCCCTCATTGCAGCCCGGCGGCGAATTGCCCGTGGCGCCTTCGGCAATCCGGCCCGAGGGCGATGCCTTCACAGCAAAGGGCCCCCAGCCCTACGTCACCCCCCGGGCCCTCGATATCCGCGAGATCCCCGGCATCATCGGCCAATTCCGCACCGGCGCCATCAACGCGCTGGAGGCCGGCTTCGATGGCGTCGAGGTCCATGGCGCCAACGGATATCTGCTCGACCAGTTCCTGCGGGACGGCGCCAACCGGCGCATCGATGCCTATGGCGGCTCGCTGGAGAATCGCGCCCGGCTTCTGTTGGAAGTCACCGAAGCGGTGGCCGGGGTGTGGGGCGCGGATCGGGTCGGCGTCAGGCTTTCGCCGGTCAACAGCTTCAACAGCATCACCGATTCCCATCCCGACGGCATCTTCGGCCATGTCGCGCGGCGGCTCAGCCCCCTGGGGCTTGCCTATCTCCATGTGGTCGAACAAGACGAAGAGGCCATCCACCAGGGCTTTGACCGCCAAAGGCTGCGGCGCTCGTTCGCCGGCCCTTACATGGCCAATGGCGGCTACCAATTCGACACCGCCAGCGCGGTCCTCGCCGCCAAGGACGCCGATCTGGTGTCCTTCGGGGCGCCCTTCATCGCCAACCCGGATCTGGTGGCGCGCTTTCGATTGAACGCGCCGCTCAACACGCCGGACCCGGAGACTTTCTATGGCGGCGATGAGGCGGGCTACACCGATTACCCAACTCTGACCAATCAGCCGGCCCTCGCCGAAGCCGCCGCCTGACCAACCCTATTGAAAAGGAGTGAGACCGATGATCGATCTTTATTTGTGGACCACGCCCAACGGCATGAAACCGTTGTTGTTCCTGGAAGAGACCGGAGATGACTACGCCATCCGTCCCGTCAACATCTCGGAAGGCGAGCAATTCGCCCCGGACTTTCTCGAAATTTCGCCGAACAATCGCATCCCGGCGATCGTCGATCACGCGCCCAAAGGCGGTGGCGAGGCCATCAGCGTGTTCGAATCCGGCGCCATTTTGCAATATCTGGCGGAAAAGACCGGACGGTTCCTGCCCACTGAGCCGGCGGCAAGGGCCGAGGTGATGCAGTGGCTGCACTGGCAGATGGGGGGCCTCGGTCCCATGGCGGGGCAGCATCTGCACTTCGAAGCCTATGCGCCGGAGCGCTTGCCCTACGCCATCGACCGCTATCAGCGCGAAACCGAACGGCTCTACGGTGTGCTCGACCGCCGCCTGGCCGACCGGCCGTTCATCGCCGGCGATTACTCCATCGCCGACATGGCGAGCTTCCCGTGGATCAGCACCCTGGAGAACAGGGGATCATATCTTGAAAGCTTCGCCAATCTTCGGCGCTGGCATGATCAGGTGGCGGCGCGCCCGGCGACGGTGCGGTCCTATGAAATTGCCGGCGCCATCAATTCCCGGCCTACCATAACGGCCCGGTCCAAGGCCTTGCTTTTCGGCCAGGACGCCACCACCGGGGCCGCGCCGCCGGTCCATTGACCCGGTCCATTGAAAAGGAGCGAGACCATGACCACACCGATCAGCGACATCGCCTTCACGCCGGCGGTCAAGGCCATTCAGCAACGCAAGGGATCGCGCCAGGGCTATGCCCGCATGGAAGAGAAGGGCGGCTGGCGCGACCAGGTGACCGATGATCTCGCCGCCTTCATCGGCGAACGCGATTCGTTCTATCTCGCCACCGTCAGCGCCGACGGCCAGCCCTATATTCAGCACCGGGGCGGGCCCAAGGGTTTCTTAAAGGTCATCGGCGAGCGCACCCTTGCCTTCGCCGATTTCACCGGCAACCGCCAATATATCTCCACCGGCAATCTCACCGAGAACGACAAGGCCTATATCTTCCTGATGGATTACCCCAATCGCCGCCGCATCAAGATCTGGGGACGGGCCCGGGTGGTCGAGGATGATCAGGCCCTGCTCGATCGCTTGGCCGATGACGGCTACAAGGCCCGGCCCGACCAGGCCATTTTGTTCGAGATCACCGCATGGGACGTCAATTGTCCCCAGCACATTACCCCCCGATACACCGAGGCCGAGGCGGCGGAGACCACAAACGCCCTCAAGGCGCGCATCGCCGAACTGGAAGCGGAAAACCAGGCCTTGCGCCGGGAGATCGAGCCCGCCACTTGCTAGCGCCGTTCACTCCGCGGCGTGGACTGGCGCGGGGGCCGTCTTCAACCAGTCATCCAAGGTGCTAAGTGCGCGGCGGCTATAGGCCTCGCGCCGGGCGCGGCCCTTCAGGGGGCGGCCGCGCTCGTTGACCTCAATCACCGGCGGGAACAGGCCGAAATTGACGTTCATCGGCTGAAAGCTTTGTTCCGCGCCCCTATCGGTGCCCACATGGCCGCCGGTGATGTGGCCCACGAGCGCGCCCAGCGCGGTCTCGGGCGGCGGCGGCGCCGGGGTGAGGCCGGTGCGCTCGGCGGCGGCGAAGCGCCCGGCGAGAAGCCCGATGGCGGCGGATTCCACATAGCCCTCGACCCCGGTGATCTGGCCGGCGAAGCGGAGGCGAGGGTCGGCATCGAGGCGAAGCGTGCCATCCAACAGCCGGGGGCTATCGATGAAGGTGTTGCGGTGGATGCCGCCCAACCGGGCGAAGCGCGCGCCTTCGAGGCCGGGGATGGTGCGGAAGACCCGGGTCTGGTCGCCATGGGTCATCTTGGTCTGGAACCCGACCATGTTGTAGAGCGTCCCCAGCGCGTTGTCCTGGCGCAGCTGCACCACGGCGCGGGGTTTCAGCTCCGAATGGGGGTTGGTCAGCCCCACCGGCTTCATCGGCCCGAAGGCGAGCGTCCGCGGCCCGCGCGCCGCCATCACCTCGATCGGCAGACAGCCCTCGAAATATGGCGTCGATGTCTCCCAGTCCTTGAACTCGGTGGTCTCGGCCGCCACCAGCTCGGCGATGAAAGCGTCATATTGGCCTTCGTCCAGCGGGCAGTTGATATAGGCCGCCCGGTCGCCGGTGACACCTTCCTTGTCATAGCGCGACTGCATCCACGCCACCGAGAAATCGATCGAATCCTTATAGACGATGGGCGCGATGGCATCGAAAAACGCCAGCGCGTCGGCCCCGGTCAACTCGGCGATGGTGGCCGCCAGCGGGGCCGAGGTCAGGGGCCCGGTGGCGATGATGATGCTGTCCCAATCGGCTGGGGGTGCCCCGGTGATCTCACCGCGCGCCAATGTCACCAGGGGGTGGGCGAGGAGTGTGGCCTCGACCTTTTGCGCGAAACCGTCGCGGTCGACCGCCAGCGCCGATCCCGCCGGCACCCGGGCGCCATCGGCGGCGGCCAGGATCAGCGAATCCATCCTGCGCATCTCGGCGTGCAGCAATCCGATGGCGCTGCCCGCCGCGTCGTCGGAGCGGAATGAGTTCGAACACACCAGCTCGGCCAGATGCCCGGTGTGGTGGGCGGCGGTCCCGCGCTCCGGGCGCATTTCATGGAGTGTCACCGGGACCCCGGCACGGGCCAGCTGCCACGCCGCCTCCGACCCGGCCAGACCACCGCCGATGACGTGTACGGGCGCCGGCGTGCCAGCCATGGCGCCTAAGCCCGTTTGCGCTTAGCTTCGGGCAGGGCTGGTTCGGGCAGGGCGAGGGTCAAATGGGGCTTGAGGTATTGGCCGGTGTAGCTTTCCGCCACCTGGGCGACTTGCTCCGGGGTGCCGGTGGCGACGACGCGGCCGCCCTCGGCGCCGCCCTCGGGGCCGAGGTCGATGATCCAGTCGGCGGTCTTGATGACCTC
>CBDUSV010000068.1:0-11124 GCA_965369885.1 uncultured bacterium | reverse complement strand
CATCGTCAAGGCGGTGATAGACGGATCAAAGACCATGCAGGATGCCGGTTAGAACCAAGGCGTTACCACCGACCATCCCAACGCCCCGAACAAGAAGGATATTGGCGTCATGTACAACTTCAATTACCACCGCCCCGGTTCCCTGAATGATGCGGTCGAGCTGCTCGGCAAGGGTGACGACCCCACCCTGGTCGCCGGCGGCATGACCTTGATCCCGACCCTGAAGCAGCGCCTGGCCCAGCCCAGCGACGTCATCGATCTTGCCGAACTCGTCGATCTCAATTCAATCAAGGTCGCCGGCGGCACCGTCACCATCGGCGCCATGACCTGCCATGCCGACGTCGCCGCCTCGCCCGAAGTCGCGGGGGCGATCCCGGCGCTGGCGGCGCTGGCCGGCGGTATCGGAGATCCTTCGGTGCGCCACCGCGGTACCATCGGCGGCTCGGTCGCCAACAACGACCCGGCGGCCGACTATCCCGCCGCGGTGCTGGGCCTTGATGCCAAGGTCGAGACCAACGAACGCACAATCGCCGCCGATGATTACTTCAAGGGCCTGTTCGAGACCGCGTTGGGCCCCCAAGAGATCATCACCGCCGTCCATTTCCAGGTTCCGGACCGGGCGGCCTATATGAAGTTTCCCAATCCGGCGTCGCGTTACGCCACCGTCGGCGTCCTGGTGGCCCAGACCGGCGCCAATGTCAGGGTCGCGGTGACCGGCGCCAAGGACTGCGTGTTCCGCATGACCGAGATGGAGGATGCGCTTGGGGCCAATTTTTCGGCCGACGCCGTCGCCGGGATCGCCATTGCCGAGGACGATCTGCTGTCCGACATCCATTGCAGCCAGGATTACCGCGCCCATCTGGTGACGGTGATGGCCAAGCGCGCGGTTGCCGCCGCGCTCTAGCTTCCGGCAATTCTTACGGCTTGCTCTCCTCCGAGGTCTCATAGAGTCTCTTGGCGAGTTCGACCACCTGAACTTCGGGCCATCCCGATTCCCCGGGATTTCCGGCGACACCGCCGGAGATCAGTATCGCCGAGGTTTGCAGGGCGGCGGCCCAGAGGATGGTTTTTTCGTCCATGGTTCGTACTCCTAGGTGTATTTCATGGTCTTGGCCATGTCTTGGCCACATTGTGGCGGCATATTCGCCTGAAATGGGTGAAATCGCCAGGGTTTGGCTGACAATCTAGATTAATAAAACCGTGGCATTTGCCACTGGCGGGGGTATCCTTGGCCCAGAACAGGTTCTGGCCTCAGGCCTTGATCGGTTTTAACACAAAGGACATGGGCTCTAAGCCCACATTGTCCGCTTGGAATCAAAGGGAGATCAACATGATCAAGACATTGAAGTATTTGATCGTCGCCGCCTTTGCCGTGACCGTTGCGTTGGCTTCGGGCACCCAGGCCAAGGCCGCCGTCGACTTCAAGGGCAAGACCTTCAAGATCATCATCGGTTACGCGGCGGGCGGTGGCTATGACCTCTATGCCCGCACCATGGCGCGCCATATCAACAAGTATCTGCCAGGCAAACCCAGGGTGATCTCACAGAACATGACCGGGGCGGGCTCGATCCGCGCCGCCAACTGGATTTACGCAAGGGCGCCGAAGGACGGCACCGTGTTCGGCACCTTCGCCCGCAACCTGCCATTGCTGGCGTTCTCGGGCAGCACCAAGACCACCCGCTTCGATCCCTTGAAGTTCACCTGGATCGGCACCTCGTCGAGCTACAAGAACGACGCCTACGTGATGGTGGTCCGCAAGGACACCGGCATCACCTCGATCGCCGATCTGCGCAGAAAGGGCAAGGCGCTCAAATTCGCCTCCACCGCGTTTGGCTCGACCGGCCATGACGTGCCGTTGATCCTGCGCGAGACGCTGGGCATCAACGTCCATGTGGTCCATGGCTATCCTGGCGGCAGCACGCTTTACCTTGCCGTCGACCGTGGCGAGATGGACGGCCGCATGGTCGGTTTGTCCTCGATCAACTCCCGGCACCGGGAATGGCTCGGCAAGGACAGCCCGGTCAGGATCATATTGCAGTTCGCGCGGCCCACGGCGCATCCGCAGTTCCCCAACATCCCGACGGCGCGGGAATTGGCCAAGTCCGAGGCCGACCTCGATCTCATCAAGATGATGGAGACCGCCTACTTCATCGCCCGTCCCTTCGCCGGCCCTCCGGGCATCCCGGCCGAGATCGCCAAGGTGGTCAGGGCCGCCTTCATGAAGGTGCACTCCGATCCCGGCTATCTCAAGGAAGCGAGTGCGTACAAGATCGACGTCAGCCCGAAGGACGGCGTAGAGGTGTCCAAGATCGTCGCTAGAATCGGCAAGCTGCCGCGCAAGCTTTATGACCGCTACGCCAAGATCCTCGCCAATCCGAAGTCGGCGCCGCGTAAGGTCAACTGGCAGACCGTCACCGGCACGATTTCCAAGGTGAAGAAGAAGGGCAAGCTGGAATTCAAGATTGCCGGCAGCAAGAAGAAGTACAAGACTCGCATGCGCAGCCGCTACACCAAGGTCAAGATCGACGGCAAGAAGGCCTCACGCAAGAAGATCAAGGTCGGCATGGTCTGCAAGATCAAATGGGAAGGCAACGGCACCTATGCCGGAGCTATGGATTGCAAGAAGTAGCCAGCGCTTGAATTGCTTACCCGGGTAAAAAAGCGGGCCTCACGCGAGGCCCGCTTTTCTTTTGCGCCCTGGTTGGCCCGGGGGTTGGCCGGGTCCTAGCTCCCGGTGGTCTCGGCCTGGAAGCGGGGCAGATTGCCGACATCGATTTTCTGTGGGGAGACGTCGGTGCGCCCCGAATTCTTCGGGTTCGGTTCATTGAAGGCGGCGACCTGCAAAAGCTCAAGCTCCTCGTCGCCGATGCTCTCGAACCAATAGCGCGCGCCGTTGGGGATCAAGATGCCTTCATGTTGTCCGAACTCGCCGAACACCACATCGTCGGGGCCGTAGAACCGCACCCGGCCCTTGAGCACCATCCAAAAAGCATCGATGCGCGAATGGTAGTGCAGATTGTTCTCACCGCCTTCGCGGACCACCTGCACCATGCCGCGCACCAGGCCGCTCTGGGCGAGGCGGATCCCGGCCTTGCCGCCCTCGAATTCGCCGGGATTTTTATAGCTGAAGGTCTTGATGCCGGCTTCGGCGCCAAGGTGATAGTCCAACAGGTTTTCGTCCGTGGTTGGCTCGATGGTTGCGTTGGTCATGATTTCCTCCCATGGTTATTTTGATCCGCGATGGAGATTGCCCCTATTGCAGGCTGAACAACTCCTTCGCGTTGTCATACATGAGTGCCTGTTTTTCGGCATCGTTGAGGCTGTCGGAATTGCGGATGTCGGTGAGATTCTCCGGGAACTCGCAATCCCAGTGGGGAACGTCGGTGGCGTAGACCAGATGGCCGGCGCCGACGAAGTCGATGGTGGCGCCGAGCGTCGATTCCTTGCCCTCGATTGACACCTTGATCGAGGATTCGCGGAAGGTGTCCGAGGGCTTCTTCTTGAGGTGCGGCATTTCCTCTTCGGCGCGCTTCTCGTAATGCTCGTCCAGGCGGTCGAGGTAATAGGGCAGCCAGGTGGCACCGATCTCGAGGAACGCCAGTTTGAGCTTGGGAAAGCGGTTGGTCACGCCCTGGCACATCATCGAGGTGAAGTTGAGGATCATGCCGGCCGGGAAGCCATAGGCATGGACCTCGCCGAAGGTCTTGAGCTTCTTGCAGCCCCATTCATGGGCCCAGTGGCGGGTGCCGTGGAGCGCGATGGTGGCGCCACACGCTTCCGCCGCCTGATAGACCGGATCGAAGAACGGATCGCCAAGGGCGAAGGTATGGCCGTCGGTCAGGACCTCGAAACCCTTGAGGCCAAGATCCTTGGTTGCGCGCTCGACCTCGCGGGCGGCGGCCTGGGGGTCGTTCATCGGCAGGACGCCCATGGGGTGCAGGCGGTCGGTCTTGTAGTCGGTGGCGAAGTGGGTGTTGACGGCCTTGGCCACGGCATTGCACCAGGCCGGCTCCTGGAGTTTGTCGACATTGGCCGACCCGGTGGAGAACAACACCGCTTGTTCGATGTCGTGGTCATCGAGGATGCGGTTCCACAACTCGACCTGGGTCTTGGCGGGCATGTTCCAGCCATAGCCGCAGGGCGGCTTGATCTTGCCGGTGAGGTTGGAGTCCCAGGGCTGGAAGTTGGACGGCCACAACGGTGTCTTGCGGTCCTTATAGGGGCCTTCCAGATAGGGCCGGATTTCATCCTGGCGCTCTAGGATATGGCCGTCGGCGTCGATCACGGGGCAGGCTGTCGCCATTTCGTCCTCCGGGTTGGAAGCAAGTGGTTGTGCTCAGAGGGTGAACAATTGCGCCGTGTTGTCATGCAACAGCGCATGTTTCTCGGCGATGCTGAGCTCGTTGGTGGCACGAATTTCCTGGAGATTGCCCGGGAACTCACCATCCCAATGGGGCACGTCGGTGGCGTAGATCAGATGGTCGGCGCCGACGAAGTCGATGGTGGAGCGCAGGGTCGATTCCTTGCCCTCGATCGACACCTTGAGGGACGATTCGCGGAAGGTGTCCGACGGTTTCTTGGTCAGGTTGGGCATTTCCTCATCGGCGCGCTTCTCGTAATGCTCGTCAAGGCGGTCGAGGTAATAGGGCAGCCAGGTGGCGCCGATCTCGAGAAAGCCCATCTTGAGCTTGGGGAAGCGGTTGGTCAGGCCCTGGCACATCACCGAGGTGAAGTTGAGGATCATGCCCGCCGGGAAGGCGTAGGAGTGGACCTCGGCGAAGGTCCTGAGCTTGTCTGAGCCCCATTCATGGGCCCAATGGCGGGTGCCATGGATGCCGATGGTGACGTCGGCGGCCTCGGCCGCCTGATAGACCGGATCGAAGAACGGATCGCCAAGGCCGAAGGGCAGCCCGTCGGTGACGACCTCGAAGCCCTTGAGGCCGAGGCTGGCGCCATGCTCGACCTCGCGGGCGGCGGCCTGGGGATCGCGCATCGGCAGCACGCCCAGCGGGTGCAAGCGGTCGGTCATATAGTCGGCGGCGAAATGGGTGTTGACCGCCTTGGCGACGGCGGCGGCCCACTCCGGCTCCTGCAGCTTTTCCACATTGCCTGACCCGGTGGGGAACAGCACGGCCTGTTCGATGTCGTTGTCGTCGAGGATGCGGTTCCAGATCTCGACCTGCTGCTTGGCGGTGAGGCCGCGGATGTAGTTGTAGACCGGCTCGATCTTACCCGAGAGCTCGGTGTCCCAGGGCTGGTTGCCCGGCCACAGCCCGGTCTCGCGGTTCTTGTACGGGCCTTCCAGGTATTTGCGGATTTCATCCTGACGCTCGAGGATATGTCCGTCGGCATCGATGGTGGGAATATTGGTGGATTCGGCCATGTCGTCTCTCCCATATATTCGTTTTTATGCCACGGACATCCAAGGTCCACGGTCAAGCAATGATGGATCTTAGAATATAGAAGCCCGGGCCCCGGCGCAATCGCGGCCATGGTGCGGCGCTCCAAACCGTGGCCCTGGCGACGTGCGCCAAGGCGCGTTGTCAGCGCCCACCAGCTGGGCTAAGCTGTTGAAAAGCGATAAAAACCGGGCGGGAGGGCTTACATGGCGTCACCACGCAGCAACCAGGGCGGCGATCTTCGCAGTTTTGTCGAGCAGCTCAATGATCTCGGCGAGCTCCGGCATTTGGAAGAGGCCGATCCCCACCTGGAAATCGGCGCCCTGACCGAGCTTGTCGGCGAGGATGAGGGCCCGGCGCTGTTGTTCGACCGCATCAAGGGTTACCCCCAGGGCTACCGCGTGCTTTCCAACGTCTTCCGCACCCACAAACGTACCGCCCTTGGGCTCGGGCTGCCCCTCGAACTCGGCGGCGTCGATCTCCTCAATGCCTGGCGCCGGCGGGTCAAGGACATGACGCCGCTGGCGGAAAACACCGTGGCGGACGGCCCGGTATTCGAGAACCGCATGGAGGGGGCCGATGTCGATCTCGACCATTTCCCGGCGCCGATGTGGCATGAGCTCGATGGCGGGCGCTATCTCGGCACCGGCTGTGCCGTGATCACCCGCGATCCCGACGATGGCCGGGTCAATCTCGGGACTTACCGCTGCATGGTGCAGGGCGCCAACACCATCAGCGTCAAGATGAACAAGGGCAAGCATGGCCGCCTCGCCATGGACAAGTACCACGATGCCGGCAAGCCCTGTCCGGTGGCCATATCGCTGGGCAATGCGCCGGGGATTTTCCTGGTCTCCCAACTGCCGGTGCCGCCGGCGGTCGAAGAATATGGCGTCGCCGGATGGTTGCAGGATGCGCCGGTCGATGTGGTCATGAGCCCGCTCCATGGCCTGCCGATTCCGGCCACGGCGGAGATCGTGCTTGAAGGCGAGGTGCCGCCGCTGGTGGAATCCGAACTGCCGAAGGAAGGGCCGTTCGGCGAATGGCCGGGCTATTTCGCCGACACCACCACCGGCGAAGTGCCGCTGATGACGGTCAAGGCGATCTATTACCGCAACGACCCCATCATGTTGGGCGCGCCGCCCTTGAAGCCGCCCAATCACGTCCTCTCCATCCCGTTGGGCGCCGCCGAACTGTGGGACCAGCTGGAAAGCGCCGGCATCCCCGAGATCAAGGGCGTCTGGGGCTATGTTTATGGCGGCCAGACCGGGCCCTTCACGGTCATCAGTATCAAGCAGTGTTACAACGGCCATGCCAAGCAGGTCGCCCTGGTGGCCAGCGGCGCCCGGGCTGGCGCCTATGGCGGCAAGTTCGTCATCGTCGTCGATGATGACGTCGATATCTCCGATCTCAGCGACGTGATCTGGGCGGTCTCGACCAGGTGCAACATCCGCGACGGCGTCGATACGGTCAAAAGCGTGTGGACATCGCCGGCCGACGCCGCCATCCCGCCCGCCGATCGTTCGCCCCGGGGCTATACCGCGGACCGGCTCTTGATCGACGCCTGCCGTCCCTATGAATGGGCCGATGAATTTCCCATCGTCAACGTCTTCTCCGACGACTACCGCGCCAAGATCAAAAGCAAGTGGAAGCTGTGACCGCGCCACCGATCAAGACAGACAATGGGGCCAACACCGGGATCGGGGCGCCGGTTCCGCGCAAGGAGGACGGCCGCCTTGTCATCGGTGACGGTAGGTTCTCCGACGACATCAATCAGCCGGGCCAGCTCTATGCGGCGTTCGTGCGCTCGCTCCACGGCCATGCCCGGATCGGCGGGATTGACGCCACCGCGGCCCAGGGTGGGCCCGGTGTGGCCGCGGTGCTCACGGCCCAAGATGCCCGCGCCGACGGCGTCGCCGCCATCCAACATCCGCCGCCCCGCATCGGGCCGCCCGATATCCAGCTCGAACAACGCAGCGGTGTTGCCCCCGACGTCTTCAGCCAGTTCCCCCTGGCCGAGGACAAGGTCCGCTTCGTCGGCGAGGCGGTGGCGATGGTGGTGGCCGACACCGTGCAACAGGCCAAGGACGCGGCAGAAAAAGTCATTGTCGATTATGAACCGCTTTGCGCCGTCACCAACGGCTTGGATGCCATCGCCCCCGGTGCCCCCAAGGTGCATGAAGGGCGCGAGAGCAATCTTTTGGTCGATGCCGATGCCGGCGACCCGGCGGCGGCCGAAGCAGCCATTGCCAAAGCCGCCCATGTGGTGAAGTTCAAGACCCAGATTCAGCGCGTCACCGGCGTTCCCATGGAGCCCCGCGCCGTGATCGGCGCCTTCGATGCCGCCACCGGGCGCTATTATATCCATGCCGGATGCGGCGGCGTCGTGCGCCTCAAGCGCGAGGTCGCGGCGGTTCTGCAGGCTGACAAGGAAAATGTGCGCATCGTCGCCTATGACATCGGGGGCAATTTCGGCACCCGCAACGCGATTTACCCCGAGTTCCCGCTGGTGGCCTGGGCCGCCAAGCGGCTGGGCCGGCCGGTCAAATGGACCTGCGAGCGCAGTGAATCCTTCCTCAGCGACCACCAGGGCCGCGATTTGGCGGTCGAGGCGGAACTTGCCCTCGATGAAGATGGCAATTTTCTCGCCATCCGCAGCACCAACACCTTCAATGCCGGCGCTTACCCGATCACCTACGTGCCGCTGATCAAGGGGGTGGAGCTGATGTCGGGGGTCTATGCCATCCCTTGCGCCCATATCCGGGCCCGCGCCGTTCTCAGCAACAAGCCGCCGGTCAACAACTACCGCAGCTCCGGCCGTCCCGAGGCCATGTTCATCATCGAACGGCTGATCGAGCTCGCCGCCCACCATCACGGCTTCGATGCGGTGGAATTGCGCCGCCGCAATCTGATCGGCCATCTGGGTGAAGGCTACGTCAATCCGATGGGTCTCGCCTATGATTGCGGCGCCTATGAACGGGTGATGGATGACGCCCTTGCCCTCGCCGATTGGCAGAGCTTCCCGGCGCGGCGCACCGAGGCCCGCGAGCGGGGCAAATACCGCGGCATCGGCATGTCCAATTATATCGAGGCCACCGGCGGCTATCCCCATGAACGCGCCGAGATCACCATCCGCCCCGACCGCCAGATCGACGTGGTGATCGGCACCCTGTCCAGCGGCCAGGGCCACGAGACCAGCTTCGCCCAGTTGCTGTGTGAATGGCTAAACGTGCCGATCGATTGCGTCAATCTGCTCACCGGCGACACCGACTTCGTCAAGGAGGGCGGCGGCTCCCATTCGGCGCGGTCGATGCGCCTGGCCAGCATCGTCATCGGCAACGCCACCAATGAGCTCAAGGACAAGGGCTGCCGCATCGCCGCCGCCCTGTTTGACGCCGAGCCCGACAACATCGAATTCACCGATGGCCGCTTCGTGCTGGAAGGATCAAACCGCTCATTGGATGTGTTCGAAGTGGCCGAGGCGGCGGCGGACGGCGACGGCCTGCCCGATGATCTTTGTGGCCCGTTCGCCGCGGTGAGCCAGGAAACCGTTCCCATCGGCGCCTTTCCCTATGGCTGTCATGTCTGCGAGGTCGAGGTCGATGCCGAGACCGGTTTCGTCGCACTGGTGCGCTATGCCGCCATCGACGATGTCGGCCGCGCCATCAACCCGCTCATCCTCGGCGGCCAGACCCACGGCGGCGCGACCCAGGGCATCGGCCAGGCGATGGGGGAAAATTGCGTCTATGACCCCGAAAGCGGCCAATTGCTGTCCGGCTCGTTCATGGATTACCCCATGCCCCGGGCCGATGACCTGCCGAGTTTCGACACCGCGCTCAGCGAAGTTCCGTCACCGCGCAATCCCTTAGGCATTCGCGCCGGCGGCGAGGGCGGCACCACCCCGGCGCTCGCGGTGGTGATCAATGCCATCGTCGATGCGCTCGCCGATCTCGGCGTCACCCATGTGGAGATGCCGGCGACGCCGGAGCGGGTCTGGCGGACAATTCAAGATGCGGCGTCTTAGGCCCCGGGGGCCCCGGGACATTAGCTTGAAGCGGGGAAGACCAGCGACTTGATGACCACGGGCACGGCGCCGGACGCCGGGATCAGGGCGCCGATATCGATATAGTCGAATTCGTGAAGCTCGACCCCGTCGATGGAGATGACCGGGCTTTCCAGTTTCATCTCGTCGGTGAAATGCAGCCCCAAGAGGCCGCCGATATCGCCGTCATTGACCAAGATCAGCGGATGGCCGCGGGCCAGGATGGCTTCGATGCCGTCCTTGACGCCGGTACAGAACGCATCGAGGCGCGCGAAGGTGGCCGATCCCTGCCAATGGAGGCCAAGGGCGATGGGCCGTTCGTCATCGACTAGGTCGAGCCGGGTCAGCGCATTGCCCACCGCGGCGGCGATGGCGGCGGGGTCGACCTCATCGCCCCCCAAGGGAAAATCGGGCGCGATCACCGGGATGTTGCGGATCGGCACGGCGTCGGCGGGCGAGATGAAGATGGTGTTGCCGCTGACCTGGATGGTGTATTGCGAGGCGCCGATCACCGTCGCCCGAATGCCCGCCGCGGGCTCGATCACCGGGATGCCGAGGGCCTCGGCCCGGGATTTGACCTCTTGGGCGAGCAGGGTGCCGAGATCGCCGAAAGTGCGCGGCTCGCGGTCATAGATGAACTCCGACACGCCACCGGAAAAGGTGATGATGTCGATCTTGCCCCGGTAGGACAGGGGTGGCAGGCGCAACAGCTTTGCGGTTTCCGGCCGCAAATCACCCAACGAGATGACCTCGAACAGGCAGTCGGCCATGTTGGCGGCCATGGCTTGCAACTGGTCCTGGCCGAGTTTGCCGCCAAGCTCTAGCTCGGCGCCAATGGTGGCGGCGAAATGGCGGCCGGCCTCTTCGATGCGGACGACGGCGCCGCCGCCATCGAGGGAGATCAGCCGGGCGCCGACATCCATCGCCGTGACCTCGCTGACCTTGCCGCCGGCGCAGAGCGCGAACTTGCTGGTGCCGCCGCCGATATCGATATTGAGCCCGACACCGCCGGCCAGGCTGGCCTGGGCCACGGCGCCGGAGCCGTGGGCCGCCATGGTTGACTCGAGGCCGTCACCGGCGCTGACGGCGACGAACTTGCCGGCCTCCTTGGCGAACAGCTCGCCGATGGCCCGCGCGTTCTGGCGCCGCACGGCAACACCGGTGAGGATCAGCGCCCCGGTATCGACCTCGTCGCGGCTGAGACCGGCGGTGACATATTGGGCGTCGATGAATTCGCCCAGGGCATCGGAATCGATGGTGGTGCCATCCACATAGGGCGTCAGCAGGATCTCGGATTCGCTCAGGATGGTGCGGTCGGTGATGACATAACGGCCACTTCGGTATTCCAGCTCGAGGCGGGAAAACACCAGATGGGATGTGGATGAGCCGATATCGACGCCGACGCTGGTCAGGGTGATCTCGTCTTCTTCTAAGATATTGCGGCTGGCTTCGGTGAAGCCCAGCTTTTGCGGTGACGATGGCATCAGGTTCTATCCTTGGCGCTGTCGGCGGCGGCGTGGCTAAATTTACACATACAAATTACTAGTACAGCTCGGGCAAATTACTTGTAGAGCTCGGGCTCCATCCGAGTATCGGCGCCGACCTTCTTCAAGGTCTCCTCGAATTCCTGACGCAGATACGGATCCTCCTGGTTGTAGGGGATGGCGGTGCCGCCTTCCTTCATGT
>CBDUSV010000067.1:0-11250 GCA_965369885.1 uncultured bacterium | reverse complement strand
TCGGCCAGGTCGACCAGTTGATCAAACTGTTCCACGCCGACGATGTCGCCGAGCTGTTGTACAAAAAGCAGTCCCACTATATGGGCAAGCGTTTTGTCGGCCGCCCGCCGGGCAAGGACTAGGGAATAGCCATGTTCAAACGCCTCGACCATGTCGCCATCTGTTGTTCCGACACGCCGCGTTCGGTGGCGTTCTATCAGGACAATTTCGGCTTCGAGAAGATCTCCCAGCATGACCGTGACGACGGCACCGGCGTCAACGCCTTCCTCAGGCTCGGCGATACCTTGCTCGAGATGACCTCGCGGCCCGGCCAGACCATGTCGGGCTTTCACATCTGTCTCGAGCCGGTGGATTTCGACGCCGCCGTCAAGGCGCTGGTGGCCAATGGCTTGGAGCCTGTGGTCGCGCCCAAGCCGTCGACGCCGCGCAATGAGGACGAAAAGAAAGCCGGTGTCAGCCGCGCCGTGTTCCGCGGCCCCGACGGCGAACTGATCGAGATCCGCGGCTGAGCCGGGCCATAAACCGGGCATAAAAAGGGGGGAGCCGAAACTCCCCCCCAACCGTGCTGCTGCTACCTTAATCAGGTAACACGGTTGACCCTGAAGGCCGCACTTCCGGCCGGATCTGGTCGCAAGGGAATCCCGGCGAAAACCGCCGCCATGGCGCCACGGGTCACGGAATGTGAAGTGATCATGACGTCTCCCTGAAGCATTTTCATGGCCAATCGGCCATTTGTTGGTTGCGGGTAGGCTAACCCGCCAATGCCCAGCCGTCAATCACCCCGATTGGGCGCGGCGCGCCTTGATCTCGGCGGCGATCACGGCCGCCGTATCCAGGGGCGGAGTGCTCCAATCCTCGAAGCTTTCCGCCAGTGGCCGGGCAAGTCCTAGATCATAAAGTTCCCGGTGGAGGCGGGCGAAGGCGGGCTTGATGATCGCCGGCGGGGCGAAGATATAGACCGGCTTGCCGGTGGCGCAGGCCTCGGAACACATGGTCATGGAGTCCCCGGTGACGATGACCCCATCACCGAGGCCTAGGAAGGCGAAATAGGGATTGTCGTCGCCCTCGCCCTCTTGCCAGTGGTGGATATAAGCCGGCACGTCGATGGCGTCCTCCAACGCCGCCGCCGCGCCCTTGCCGGTCCTGCGGCTGGTCGACACCAACAGCGCCCCGCCCCGGCCCCGCGCCAAGGCGCTGGCCTTGCGGCCAAGATCGCCGGCAAGCCCGGCGTCGAAGGCGCGCTTGCGGGTCGCGCCGCCCACCAGCACCGCGATCCAGGGCCGCGGCAAATGCTCAAGCCGGGCGTGCCAATCATCGGCGGCGGCGGCAAGGCGCTCAGCCGTCACAAGGTGCGGCGCGCCGGTGGTCTCGATCCGGTTGGCCGCGGTGCCCTGGCGGTCATGGCGAGGTGCTGCGATGAGGTCGAATTCATTGGCGCCGATGCCCGGGGACATGATCTGGGCGAGAAAGCAATCGGCACCCGCTTGGCGTTTGATGGCGCGGGCCATGGCGCCGAGACGTGAGCCGGTGGCGATCACCACATCGGGCCAGGGTGGCCCGGGCGGCAACGCGGCCGATCCAACCCCGCGCAACAAATTCGCCGAGCGCAGCCCGGCGGCCACGGCGGCAACGCCGGTGAGCGCGATGGTCTTGGTCTCGAAATCCGCCCCCAGGGCCTCGGCGACACCGAGGCTCTGACTGTCATGGCCGGCGATGCCGTCCACCAGCACCCAGATGCGTCCCATAAATGATGTGTTGGCCTCGGTCATGGTCAGGGTCCGGCTTAGCATTTTTGCCGCCATCTCCGCCACTAACACGGTGTCACGCCCAAACCGCACCCAATGGGGCGAAAAGGTTTGTCACGCCCGGCGATTCCTTTTAAACAAAGACCGCACCGCAAACTCCCGGAGCCACCCATGACCGCAACCCAGCCCGCGCTTCAAGACAACGACGCCGGTGCAAAAGTCGCGCGCATTCTGCTCGACATCGGCGCCATCAATTTCCGCCCCGAAGAGCCCTTCATTCTGACCTCGGGCCGCGCCAGTCCGGTCTATATCGATTGCCGCCGCATCATCTCCTTCCCCGAGGCGCGGACCACCATCACCGATCTCGCCATCGAGGCCATCACCCGCGACACTGGGCCGGGGGCGTTTGACGCCATCGCCGGCGGCGAGACCGCGGGCATCCCGTTCGCCGCGTGGATCGCCGACCGGTTCGGGCTCCCCATGCTCTATGTCCGCAAACAGCCCAAGGGGTTCGCCCGGATGGGCCAGATCGAAGGGGTGATGGACGAGGGCTGCCGCGTGCTTCTGGTCGAGGACATGGCCACCGACGGCGGCAGCAAGCTCAACTTCATCAATGCCGTGCGCAAGGCCGGCGGCCAGATCGACCGCACCTTCGTGGTGTTCTATTACGACATATTCAAACAAGCCCTGGAAAACCTGGCCGCGGAAGGGGTCAAGCTAACCTATCTTTCGACCTGGTGGGACGTGGTCGATGAGGCCGAACGCGAAGGTCCCTTCAAGCCCGAGGCCCTGGCCCAGGTCCGCGACTATCTGGCCGACCCGGACAAATGGTCCGCCGCCCATGGCGGTACGGAGACCGGTTGACGTTAGAAATGCCGTCACCTTCGCGGAAAATTTTCGCACCCATTCTCGGCCTCGCCTTAGCGGGTGCGCTGGCGTTGGCAGCCCCGGCCGGCGATGCCCACGCCGCCAAGGCGCGTGACCAGCTCATCATCGGCATGACCCAGTTCCCGGCGACGCTCAACCCCAACATCGATTCCATGCTGGCCAAGACCTACGTCCTTGCCATGACGCTGCGCCCGTTCACGGTCCATGATACGTCGTGGAAACTGATCTGCATGTTGTGCGTCAAGCTGCCGACCATCGAGAACGGCATGGCGGTGCGCGAGAAGACACCCAAGGGCAAGGACGGCATCGCCGTCACCTACACCATCCAACCCGGCGCCAAATGGGGCGACGGCACCGATGTCACCACCGCCGATGTGCTGTTCACCTACAAGGTCGGCCGCCATCCCCAATCGGGCGTCGCCCAGGGTGAGCTTTACCGGCGTATCTACAAAATCGACGTCAAGGACGCCAAGACCTTCACGCTCCATTTCGACCGGGTGACCTTCGACTATAACGCCATCAATGATTTCAACCTGCTGCCGGCCCATCTCGAGGCCGAGGCCTTCAAGGACCCGGCCCAGTACCGCCACCGCACCCGCTATGACACCGACACCGCCAATCGGGGGCTGTATTTCGGCCCCTACCGCATCATCGAAAAGGTCTCGGGCTCCCACGTGGTTTTGGAGCGCAACCCGACCTGGTGGGGCAAGACGCCACATTTCAAGCGCATCGTCGTCCGTATCATCGAAAAAACCGCGGCCCTGGAAGCAAATTTGCTGTCGGGCAGCATCGATTATATCGCCGGCGAACTCGGTCTGATCATCGACCAGGCCATCACCTTCGAGAAGCGCCATGGCAAGGCCTTCGACATCGAGTTCAAGCCCGGGCTGATTTACGAGCATCTTGACCTCAATCTCGACAATCCCATCCTGAAGGACAAGCGGGTGCGCCAGGCCCTGATCCAGGCCATCGACCGCCACGCCATCTCCGAACAATTGTTCGAAGGCCGCCAGCCGGTGGCGAATAGCTTCGTCAGTCCCCTCGACTGGATTCACACCTTGGACATTCCGATTTACCGCCGTGATTTGAAAAAGGCGGCGGCGCTGCTCGATGCCGCCGGCTGGACACACAAGAAAAAGGGCATCCGCCACAATGCCGAGGGCAAGCCTTTGCGCCTTGAACTCATGACCACCGCCGGTGACCGGACCCGTGAGATGGTCGAGCAGGTGCTGCAAAGCCAATGGCGCGAGGTCGGCGTCGATATCCGCATCCGCAACGAACCGGCCCGGGTGTATTTCGGCGAAACCCTGACCAAGCGCAAATACAAAGCGTTCGGCATGTTCGCCTGGCTCAGCGCGCCGGAGAACGTGCCGCGCACCAGCCTTCATTCCAAGGAAATCCCGACCAAAGCCAACAACTATTCGGGCCAGAACTTCACCGGCTATCGCAACCCTGAAGTCGACAAACTGATTGATGCCATCGAGCGCGAACTCGACCGCGAAAAGCGCCGGGTGCTGTGGCACCGCTTGCAGCGCATCTATGCCGATGAGCTTCCGGTCATCCCGCTGTATTTCCGTGCCATGCCTTTCATCGTGCCCAAATGGCTGAAGGGCATCCGCCCCACCGGCCACCAGGAACCCACCACGCTCTGGGTCGAGGACTGGACCGTCGGAAAGTAGCGCCATGACCGCCATGGACGGCCAAAACCTTATCGAGGTCAGAGACCTTAGCGTCACCTTCTTCACCGACCGTGGCGCGGTGGCGGCGGTGGACGGCATCTCCTACACCATTGGCCGGGGGCGCACCTTGGGCGTGGTCGGCGAAAGCGGCTGTGGCAAATCGGTGACGGCCTTGGCGTTGCTGGGCCTTGTGCCTACGCCCGGACGCATCACCCGGGGCGAGATTCTGTTCGCCGGCGACGATCTGGTCAGCGAGAGCGATGAGCGAATGGAGGCGGTGCGCGGCAATCGCATCGCCATGATCTTCCAGGAACCGATGACGTCGCTGAACCCGGTGGTGACCATCGGCAGCCAGATCGCCGAGGCCTTCGTCATCCACCAGGACGCGACGGCGAAGGATGCGCGTGACGGCGCCATCGAGCTGTTGGCCAGGGTCGGCATCCCCGAGCCCATGATGCGGGCCGATGACTATCCCCATCAGATGTCCGGCGGCATGCGCCAGCGCGCCATGATCGCCATGGCGCTGGCCTGCAAGCCCGATCTCCTGATCGCCGACGAGCCGACCACGGCGCTGGACGTCACCATCCAGGCCCAGATCCTCGAGCTCATGGCCGAGATCCAGGACGAGATGGGCATGGCGGTCCAGTTCATCAGCCACAATCTCGGCGTGGTGTCGGAAGTGGCCGACGATGTGGTGGTGATGTATGCCGGCCGCATCGTCGAGGCGGCGCCGGCGGCCGACATCTTCGCCGCGCCGCGCCATCCCTACACCAGGGGCCTGATCGAGACCCTGCCCCGCATCGGCCATCGCCAGCGCCGCCTCCCAGCCATTGCCGGCATGGTGCCCGACCCCTTGGCGCTGCCCCGGGGATGCCGCTTTTCCGACCGCTGTCCGCTGGCCGATGAGGGCTGCCGCGAAGCAGAACCGGAGCTTACCGGCAACGGCCATCGGGCTGCGTGTTTCAAGGCCGGCCCATGACCGAAAATATGCCCGAAAAAATCACCGATGCCGTTACCGGAGAGCCGCTGTTGGAGGTCGAAGGGTTGGTCAAGCATTTCGCCGTCCAGGGCGGCGGCTGGCGCAACCGCGGCACGGTCCACGCCGTCAACGGCATCAGCCTCACCCTGGCGCGCGGCGAAACCCTGGCCCTGGTGGGCGAAAGCGGCTGCGGCAAGACCACCGCGGCCCGCGCCATCGCCCAGCTTTATAAGCCCGATGCCGGGCGCGTCCGCTTCAAGGGCGCCGACATCACCGGGCTTTCGCGCCGCCAATTGCGCTCAGCGCGCCGCGCCATCCAGTTCGTGTTCCAAGACCCGTTCGGGTCGCTCAACCCGCGCCTGCCGGTCGGCGCCATCATCGCCGAACCCCTGGTGATCCATGGCGGCGGCGGCAGAAGCGAACGCACGGCCAGGGTCGCCGAGTTGTTGGCCGCGGTCGGGCTCAACCCCCGGGATGCCGAGCGCTACCCCCACGAATTTTCCGGCGGCCAGCGCCAGCGCATCGCCATCGCCCGGGCCTTGGCACTGCGCCCCGAGCTGGTGATCGCCGACGAGCCCCTGTCCGCCCTCGACGTCTCGATCCAAAGCCAGATCCTCAACCTGTTGAAGGACCTGCAGGACGAGTTCGGCCTGACCTATCTGTTCATCACCCACGATCTCGCCGTGGTCGACCATATCGCCGACC
This sequence comes from uncultured bacterium, assembly GCA_965369885.1. GTDB lineage: Bacteria > Pseudomonadota > Alphaproteobacteria > SMXQ01 > SMXQ01 > JAZFWG01. The sequence continues at coordinate 5,254 of CBDUSV010000067.1, read as the reverse complement.
GGGTGGCGGTGATGTATCTCGGCCACATCGTCGAGAGCGCCGGGCGCGAGGATCTGTTCACCCGCCCGGCCCATCCCTATAGCCGCGCCCTGATCGACGCGGTGCCGGTGCCGGGCCGGGGCAAGCGCGCCCGGGCGAAAGACGGCGGCCAAGCCACCATGGGCGACGTACCGAGCCCGATCAACCCCCCGCCGGGATGTGCGTTCCACACCCGTTGCCCGCTCGCCCAGGATATCTGCCGGCGCGACAACCCGGCCCTCAACCCGGCGCCGGAGCGGAGCGGGAGCCATCTCGCCGCCTGCCACTTTCCCCTGCCGGCGAACGGAACGGGTGGAGCATGAGCCGGGTCATCGCCAGCCGGTTTTTCGAATCGATCCTGGTGCTGGGAATCATGTCCTTCGTCATCTATGGCCTGATCGGGCTGATGCCGGGCGATCCCATCGATCTCATGATCAAGTCGGACCCCAAGCTGACCCCGGCCGACGCCGAACGGCTGCGCGCGGTCTATGGCCTCGACAAGCCGGTGACCGAGCGCTACCTGGCCTGGCTCGGCAAGGCGCTGGCGGGCGATTTCGGCAATTCCCGGCTCCATGTGCGCCCGGTGCTGGAGGTCATGGCGCCGTTTCTGCTGAATACCGCCAATCTGATGGGGTTGAGCTTTGTGCTGTCCCTGGCGGTGGCGATCCCCGCCGGCATCTATGCCGCGCTCAACCAGCACAGCCGCATCGACCATATGATCAATCTGTTCTGCTTCGCCGGCATCTCGATCCCGGTGTTCTGGCTCGCTTTGATGCTGATTATCTTCTTTTCGGTGATACTGGGGGTGTTGCCGGCCAGCGGCATCAAGACCATCGGTGGCGGTGGCGGGTTTCTCGATACGCTCCGCCATCTGGTGCTGCCGACGGTGACGCTGACGATCTTTTCCATCGGCAGCTACACCCGATTCATGCGCGCGGCGATGATCGAGGTCATGCGCCAGGACTATATCCGCACCGCCCGGGCCAAGGGCGCCGGGCGTACCCGCGTCGTGTTGCGCCACGCGCTGCGCAATGCGCTGATCCCGGTGGTCACCATCGTCGCGCTGAGCTTCGGCACATTGTTTTCAGGCGCGCTGATCACCGAGACCATGTTCGCTTATCCGGGCATGGGCAAGATGATCTTCGACGCCATCATGGGCAACGACTTCAACCTCGCCCTGGTCGGGTTGCTGTTCGCCACCGCCCTGACGCTGGGCGGCAATTTGTTGGCCGACATCGCCTATGGCTGGCTCGACCCCAGGATCTCCTACCGCAAGCAGGGGGCGGGGCCATGACCGTTGCTGGGACTGGGACCGTGGCCGTGGCGGATGCGCCGAGGACACCATGGCAATTGCTGTGGTGGCGCTTCCTGGCCCATCACGGCGCCGTCGCCAGCGCCATCGTGCTGGTGGTGTTGGCCGCCCTCGCCCTGGCGGCGCCGGCGATCGAGGGCCTGATGGGCATCGACGCCAACGCGGTCAATCTGTTCAACCGCTTCAAGGGGCCGTCCCTGGCCCATCCCCTGGGCACCGATGAGATCGGCCGCGACGTGTTGCTGCGCTTGTTATATGGCGGCAGGGTGTCGCTGTTCGTCGGCCTGGTGGCGGCGGCGGCCTCGGCGGTGATCGGCACCATCATCGGGCTGATGGCTGGATATTACGGCGGCCGGCTGGACGCGGCGCTGATGCGGCTCACCGACGGGGTGATTTCGCTGCCCATATTGCCGTTGCTGATCGTGCTGGCGGCGTTGGACCTGGGCAAGATCGGCCTGCCCGAGGCGATCACCCAGGACGAGAATATCAGCCTTTACCGCATCATCTTCATCATCGCCCTGGTGGGCTGGACCACGGTGGCGCGCCTCGTGCGGGGCGCCGCGCTGTCGGTGCGCGAACGCGAATTCGTCCTCGCCGCCACCGCCCAGGGCGCGACGGGTGCGCGCATCATGTCGGTCCATATCCTGCCCAATGTGGTCTCGCCGATCATCGTCGCCACCACCTTGTCGGTGGGCAACATCATCCTGTTGGAATCGGTGCTGAGCTTCCTCGGCCTCGGCATCCAGCCGCCGATCCCGAGCTGGGGCAACATGCTGACCAACGCCCAGGAGCTGATCTGGACAACGCCGGCGCTGGCGTTCTATCCCGGCATGGCGATTTTCATCACCGTGATCGCCTTCAACTTTTTAGGAGACGGGCTGCAAGACGCCCTCGACCCGCGCGCCCGGGGACGAAACTGACGCCCTTAGCGCGACATCAACACCGGGAGGGTCATGTGGCCGAGCAGATAGCGGGTGACGCCGCCCAGCACAAGCTCGCGCAGCCGTGAGCGGCCAAAGGCGCCGGTGACCAACATGTCGGCATCGAAATCGGCGGCGCGGGACAGCAGCATGTCGCCGATACTGACCTTTTCCACGTCGATTTCCTGGGCCTCGGCCTTGACCCCATGGCGCGACAGATGAAGCGCAATATCGGCGCCGGGGATGTCGCCATGGCCGGAGATGCCGCTCATGGGATTGACGGCCAGGATCAGGACTTCGTCGGCATTCTGCAGGATCGGCAGGGCGTCATTGACGGCGCGCGCGGCGCCACGGCTGGCGTTCCACGCCACCAACACCCGCTTGCCAACGGACTCGTAGCTGCCCTGGTGGGGCACGATGAGCACCGGGCGGCCGACATCGAGAATGATGATGCCGGGCAGTTCCGGCGCGGTGCCGGGATCGAGCCGTTCGGGATTGCGCTGGCCAAGGATGGCGAAGTCGGCATAGCGCGCATTGAGGGCGACCAGATCCGAGACATTGCCTTCGGCGCAGCGCCATTCCGCCGCAATCCCGGCGCGGTCGATATGCTCTTTGAACATGCGCGCGGCATCTTCGGCGGCCTGGCGGATATAATGGTCGTGGGCCTCGATCAGTTCCGGGCCGAGATCGGCTTCGGCGAATTGATGGATCGGGGCAAGGCCGATGACATAAAGGCCGATCAGATGGGCATCATGGGATTGGGCCAGATTTATGGCGAGGTCAAGGCGGGCCGCACAGCCCGGCGAGCTGTCGACGTGAACGAGGAGATCCTTCAAAACCATGAAAGCATCTCCTGGCAGGTCCGGCGTATCCTTGGCATGTTCTATCGGTCGTGCCGTGGCCCATCGCAATACCGGAAGATAATCACATGATGGCGGCCAAGGCTAGTGCCATGAAGATAAAAAATGCACGATATTGCATGATGTTGCATGGCGGAAACTTTCCATTCGTGATGTTTTGCGCTAGCAAGACGGGACGGATCAACCTCGGGACTGGAAATGGCGCAACCGCAAGACGGCAGCATATACCCGGTGGTGCTCGCGGGCGGCAGCGGCACCCGGCTGTGGCCCCTGTCGCGCAAGCTCTACCCCAAGCAGCTTCAGCCCCTGGTCTCCAATGCCACCATGCTGCAGGACACCATCGGGCGCGTCACCGGCGCCGGCGGTTTCCATGCGCCCCTGATCCTGTGCAATGACGAGCACCGCTTCATCGTCGCCGAGCAAATGCGCGAAGCCGCCATCCAGCCCCGGGCCATTGTCTTGGAGCCCACCGGGCGCAACACCGCCCCGGCCTGCGCCGTCGCCGCCATCATGCTGGCCGAGGCCGACCCCGAGGCCGTGGCCCTGGTGATGCCGGCGGACCATGTCATCGCGAAGCCCGATGCCTTCACCGCCGCGGTGGACCAGGCGCTGGCCGCCGCCGCCGGCGGCAGGATCGTGACCTTCGGCATCATCCCCGACCGCCCGGAAAGCGGTTATGGCTATATCCGCCGTGGCGATGAGCTTGGCGATGCCCCCGGGTGTTATGCCATCGCCAGCTTCATTGAAAAGCCCACGCCCGAGGAGGCGCAAAACCTCATCGATCAGGGGGATTACGTCTGGAACAGTGGCATTTTCATGTTCAAGGCCGAGACTTATCTCAGCGAACTCGAACGCCTCCAGCCCGACATGATCCGGGCCTGCCGCCGGGCGATCGATGAGGGTGGCGAAGATCTGGATTTCTTCCGCCTCGATAGGGACGGCTTCGCCCAAGCCCCCAGCATCTCGATCGATTACGCGGTGATGGAGAAGACCCAGGCCGGCGCCGTCGTTGCCGCCGATATGGGGTGGTCCGATATCGGATCGTGGGCGGCGCTCTGGGACATCGGGAATAAGGACACCGCCGGCAATGTGACGGTGGGCGACGTGGTGGTGAACGATGTCAGGAATTCCTACGTCCGCAGCGACGGCGCGCTCACCACCGTCCTTGGGCTCGAGGATATCATCGTCGTGGTGACCGCCGATGCTGTTCTGGTGGCGGCGGCGAACCGGTCCCAGGACGTCAAGACCCTGGTCGAGACCCTCGGCGACCGCTCAGAGCCCTTCATCCACCAGCGGGTCCACCGGCCCTGGGGCAGCTACGAAACCGTCGATGAGGGCGAGCGCTTCCAGGTCAAGCGCATCATCGTCAAGCCCGGGGCCCAGCTTTCGCTGCAAAGCCACCAGCACCGGGCCGAACATTGGGTCGTGGTCAATGGCACCGCCAAGGTGACCCGCGCAGAGGAGGTCATCACCCTGGGCGAGAACCAATCGGTCTATATTCCCATCGGCACCACCCACCGGCTCGAGAACCCCGGGGCCAAGGATTTGCACCTGATCGAGGTCCAGTCGGGGAGTTATCTCGGCGAGGACGATATCGTCCGCTTCGACGACACCTATGGCCGGACATGAGCACGATGAACCAACCACCGAATTTGTCATCCTTGGGCGCCAGCGACATCGCCCATCTGTTGCATCCCTATACCAACTTCGAGGCCCACGAGGCCAAGGGGCCGTTCGTCATCACCCGGGGCGAGGGGGTCTATGTTTTCGACGAGGACGGCAAACCTTATCTCGAAGGAATGGCCGGGTTGTGGTGCACGGCGCTTGGATTCTCGGAACCCCGCCTGGCCGCCGCCGCCGAAGCCCAGATGCGCCGGCTGCCGTTCTATCACCTGTTCACCCACAAATCCCACGACCGCGCCATCGAACTGGCCGAGGCCCTGATCGATATGGCGCCGGTGCCGATGTCCAAGGTGTTCTTCGCCAATTCCGGATCGGAAGCGGTCGACACCGCGATCAAGCTGGTGTGGTACGTCAACAATGGCCGGGGCAAGCCCGCCAAGAAGAAGATCATCACGCGTAAGCGCGCCTATCACGGGGTTTCCATCGCCACCGCCAGCCTGACCACCCTGCCCGTCAACCAA
>CBDUSV010000066.1:0-11311 GCA_965369885.1 uncultured bacterium | reverse complement strand
GGGAGCAAGTACGTCTTTAACAAGAAGATCGTCCTAGGCGCCATGACGCTCGATCTGTTCGTCGTCTTGATGGGCGGGGCGACGGCGCTGCTGCCGATCTACGCCAAGGACATCTTGGAGGTCGGGGCCAGCGGCGCCGGCTTCCTGCGCAGCGCCATCGCCGTCGGCGGGGTGCTCACCGCCCTGTTGCTGACCCAGATCCACATGACCCGCGGGGTGGGGCGGATCCTGTTCGCCTCGGTCACCATATTCGGCGTGTCCACCATCGTCTTCGGCATCTCCGAATGGTACGCACTATCGCTGATCGCCATGGCCATCCTTGGCGCCGCCGACATGGCCAGCGTCTATATCCGCCAGACCCTGATTCAAATCGCCACACCCGATGAAATGCGCGGCCGGGTCAGCGCGGTCAATTCGGTGTTCGTCGGCACCTCCAACGAACTCGGCGAGTTCCGCGCCGGGGTTTTCGCCGCCTGGTTCGGCGCCGTTCCCGCCGTCGTCATCGGCGGCATCGGCGCGGTCCTGATCACCGGGATATGCTGGAAACTGTTCCCCGACCTCGCCCGGGTCGAACGCCTCGACCGGGCCTTGGATTGACCGGCAAGGGAGGCCCGGACCATGCCCGACATTCCCCTTGAAATCGCCATCGGTGATTACGACCATGTGCGCGACCTGGTGTCGGGCAAGGTCGAAGTGCCGGGCATCGAGATCAGCCATGTGGAGCTGCCCGCCGGGGAGATCTTCTCACGCTTCGCCAAGGATCGCCCGTGGCCGGTGGCCGAGCTTTCGTTCGCCCGCTATGTCGCGCTCAAGTCCGAAGGCGCCTCCAACCTCACCGGCATTCCGGTGTTCCCGTCGCGCTACTTCCGCCAACACGCCATCTACACCGCCACCGCGCGCCCGATCGACGATCCGGCCGACCTCAAGGGCAAGCGCATCGGCATCCCGGTGTGGGTGCAGACCGCCATCGTCTGGGTCCGCGCCTGGCTGATGCATGATGTCGGCGTGGCGCTCGAGGACATCCACTGGGTCCAGGCCGGCATCAACCAACCGGGCCACCGCGCCGAAGACCTGGCGATGCTTCCGGGTGGCATCGACTACAGCCCGGCGCCGGGGCGCTCATTGGTCGACATGCTGCGCGCCGGCGACATCGACGCGCTGTTGTGCGCCGACCCGCCGGAGCCGTTCCAGCGCCGCGAGCCCTGGATCCGCCGCCTGTTGCCCGACCATTACGGGGTTGAGGAGCGCTATTGGAACAAGGCCGGCATCTTCCCCATCATGCACACGGTGGCCATGCGCCAGGATATCGTGGACAGCCACCCGGACATCGGGCCCAAGCTGCTGCGTGGTTTTCATCAGGCCAAGGAGCGCAGCCTGGAACGCGCGCTCGACGGCAATTGCTGCCGCTTTCCCCTGCCCTGGGGCCTGGTCCATGCCGAGCGCATGCGCGATGCCTTCGGCGATGATTTCTGGCCCTATGGCCTCGAAGCCAACCGCAAGACGCTCGAGGCCTTCTTGCAATATTGTTTCGAACAAGGGGTGTGTGCGCGCCGCCTCAAAGCCGAGGAGCTCTACCCCGAAGAGGTCTGGGAGGTCGCGGGGTAGCACCGCCGATTTCGCCGCGGAAAGCCTTGGCAATCGCTGTCGTGGCACCTAATCTAGCTCATCGGCCGGGAGGGACGCCGGCCCACCTTGAGGGAGGATCGATCCATGAAACGCGGGCTTATCATCGGTGGCGCCGTGGTCATTGCCGCCGTCATCATCTTGGTGGTGTTCGTCTTTTCATCGCTGGATAGCCTGATCAAGGCTGGGGTCGAGACCTACGGCACCGAGATCACCCAGGCCACGGTGACCCTGGAGACCGTCGAGCTCGACATCACCTCGGGCCAAGGCGCCCTGGCGGGGCTCGTGGTCGGCAACCCCAAGGGCTTCCAGACCCCTTCCGCCTTCAAGCTCGGCCGCATCTCCATCACCATCGACACCTCGACCGTGACCTCCGATCCGGTGGTCATCAAGGAGATCGTCATCACCAAGCCCGACGTCACCTATGAGCTTGGCCCCGGCGGCAACAACATCGATGCCATCCAGAACAACGTGAACGCCTATATGGCCAAGTTCGGCGGCGGCAAGAAGGCCAAGGGGGATGCCAAGGACAGTGCCAAGGGGGATGAGGGTCCCAAATTGATCATCCGGGATCTTTATATTCGCGACGGCACCGTCAATGTCAGCGCCGCCATCCTCAAAGGCAAGAAAATATCGGCGCCGCTGCCCAACATCCATCTCAAAGATATCGGCGGCAAGAAGAAGGGCGCCACCCCCGGCGAGGTGGCGGAGAAGATCCTGACCTCGATTTCAAAGGGCGCGTCGGGCGCGGTCGCCGGCATTGGCATCGGCAAGACCCTGGAAAGCCTGGAAAGCAGCCTAAGCGGTGTCACCAAGGGCATTAGCGGCGCCACCAAGGACATCGGCAGCGGCATCGAAAGCGGCGCCCAGGATGTGGGCAAGAAGCTTAAGGGCCTGTTCGGGAACTAGGGCCTATTGGCGGAACAGGCGGTCGACCAGGCCGCGCGGGGTGGCCTCGTCATCCGGCTTCGGCGGCGGGAGTGGCATCGAGCCCCCCATCGGGGGCTTGGGGAAATAACGCTCGTTGACGATGGCGAGGCGGGTATCGATGCTGGCCCGCAGGTCCTTGTCGTGGGCGGCGTCACTGAAAAAGCCATAGACCGCGCTATAGAAATCGGTCACCAGCCGGGGCACGCTGATCATCACCACATTGTTGTCGTCGGCCGGATCGAAGCGGTGGCTCGGCCCGAAATGATAGACGAACGCGCGGTGGGGCGTATCGCCGCCGACCTCGGATTCGCTTGAATAGGGCTGCATCAGCCGGCAGCGCGCGGCATAGAGGTCGATGCCGGCATATTCATATTCATCATTCTTGTTCATCCGCAGATAGCGGTCGACCCAGGTGATGAAATCCCGCTGGACCGGCCGGCCACGGTCAAGCGGCAGGCCAAGATGGGTCATGGCGTCGATGGCGATATAAACAATGGCCGCCGTCGCCAGGGACGCGCCGGACCGTTTGGCGCGGTCGATCTCGGCGAACATGCCCTTGACGATCAAGTCATTGTTCATGGTACGGGTCTCCCTGAGATTTTCGCGAGTGTCACGCGCGCGGCGCCAAAGGTCAAGCCCAACCCCGGCTTGGTCTCGGACCGGTGATGGGGTAAAACACATGAGCATCCCCGGCGAGCCGGCGGATGATTTAAGAAAATAGATAAAGGTCAGGGAGCAACTATCTGTCATGATTGAACTTTATCACCACCATGTCTCGGTGTGTGCGGCCAAGTCGCGCCTCGCCCTGGCCGAGAAGGGCGTCGAGTGGACAGGCCACATGATGAACCTTAGGGCCTCGGACCAGCATCAGCCCGACTATCTTGCCATCAACCCGTTCGGCCTGGTGCCGACCCTGGTTCATGACGGCGTCGTCATCCCAGAATCCACCGTGATCAACGAATATGTCGACGAGGTCTTCGACGGCCCTGCGCTTCGCCCCTCGGACCCGGTCAAGCTGGCGCAGATGCGGGTGTGGACGCGGATGAACGACGAAAACGTCCATGCCGCAATCGGGGTGCTGACCACCGCCATCGCCTACCGCCATGTGCCCCAGCATGGCGACCAGATCAGCAACCAGATCGACCCCTTCAAAAAAGACCGCAAGACCCAGAGTTTCAATACCGGCATCGACACGCCCCATTTCCGGGTGGCGATCAAGCGCATGGACATGCTGCTCGACCATATGGAACAAGCGCTGGCGGGAGATGGCCCGGGCCGCGCCCTTGCCGGCGGCGGCCCCGATTGGCTGGTGGGGGATTATTCCCTGGCCGATGTCGGCTTCGCGCCCTATCTCACCCGCCTCGACAAGCTCCAGCTCGGCGCCATGTGGGACAACAGGCCCCGGGTCGCCGACTATTATGAGCGCATGCAGGCGCGGCCCGCCTACATCACCGCGATCCTCGACTGGTTCGATTACGACAAGACCTGGGTCGAATTGATGGTCGAAAAAGGCTCAGCGGTGAAGGGTGAGGCCCTGGCCATCCTGGCCGGAGACTGAGGCGCCAGCAACAAAGAGGAAAAAATGACCGTTACGGAAGAAAAATCTGGGACCACGATCCCCCCTATGTTCACGCCGTTCACCCTCAAGGGCATGACCTTGCCCAACCGCGTCGCGGTCTCGCCCATGTGCATGTATTCGGCGACCGATGGCACCGTCAATGACTTCCATCTCGTCCATCTCGGCAGCCGTGCCACCGGCGGCGCCGGTCTCATCATCACCGAGATGACCAACGTCTCGCCCGAGGGCCGGATCTCGCTGGGCTGCGCCGGCATGTACAAGCCCGAGCATGTGGCGCCATGGAAGCGGGTGGTCGATTTCATCCACAACGAAACCGACTCCAAGATCGCCGTCCAGTTGGGACATGCCGGGCGCAAGGGCTCGGAGCCGGTGGCCTGGGAGCGCGGCAAGGGGGGGATGGGCGACAAGGCATGGCAGACCCTGGCGCCCTCGGCGATCCCCTTTGCCGAGAACGGCCCGGTGCCCAAGGAGATGGACCAAGCCGATATCGACAAGTTCCGGAGCGACTTCGTGCGCGCCGCCCAATGGTCCGACGAAGCCGGTTTCGACATGATCGAGTTCCATATGGGCCACGGCTATCTGCTGTCGTCCTTCATCTCGCCGCTCTCGAACCGGCGCGAAGACGGCTATGGCGGATCCCTGGAAGGGCGTATGCGCCTTCCCCTCGAGGTGGTTGCGGCGGTGCGCCAGGTGTGGCCCGACGACAAGCCGCTGGCGGCGCGAATCTCGGCGGTCGACTGGCAGGACGGCGGCACCACCATCGAGGACGCCATCGCGTTCTCGCGCATGTTGAACGAGGCCGGCCTCGACATCATCGACGTTTCCACCGGCAACGTCACCTCGGTACGGCGCCCGGTGATGGAGGGGCTGTTCCAGACCCCTTTCAGCGAGCAGATCCGCGCCGCGACCGGCATCCCGACCATGACCGTCGGCAACATCACCAGCCAACAAGACGTCAATGCCGTCATCGAGGAAGGCCGCGCCGACATCTGCGTGCTCGCCAAGTGGCACCTCTATGACCCCTATTTCGTCCGCCATGCGGCCAGGGAACTGGGCTATGACGGATTTAAGTGGCCCAAGCAGTATCTCAACGTGTTGCGCATGCAAGGCTTCTAGCCGCGGGGAAAAGATCGTGAAGAAGGTCCATCTATCGGTCGCCATCAGCGACTATGATCATGTCCGCGATTTCATGTCCGGCGCCATCGAGGCCCAGGGCATCGAGACCACCCATATCGATCTGCCGGTCGAGGAGATCTTCTCCCGCTTCACGCGCTTCCGCGAATGGGACGTCTCGGAGATGTCGATGGCGCGGTATGTCTCGCTGATCTCCCAAGGCGCCACGGATGTGACGGCGATCCCGGTGTTCCCGTCGCGGTTCTTCCGCCAGTCGGCGATCTTCGTCGCCACCGAGCGGCCGATCGACAAGCCCTCGGACCTCAAGGGCAAGCGGGTCGGCATTCCGGAATGGGTGCAGACCGCCCTGGTCTATATCCGCGCCTATCTGACCCATCAGGCCGGCGTCGAGCTGGCGGACGTCGAGTGGTACCGCGCCGCCGTCAATGTCGCCAGCTATTTTGACGAAGTGACCCCGAAACTGCCCAAGGGCGTCCGCTACACCCCGGTGCCCGACCGCTCGCTGACCGATATGCTGCTGGCCGGCGATGTCGACGCCATCCTGACGGCGCGGCCGCCCAGGCTGTTCGAGGAGGGCGACCCCCGCATCCGCCGCATGTTCACCGACTTCCGGGCCGAGGAAGAAAAATATTGGAATGACACCGGCATCTTCCCGATCATGCACACGGTGGTGCTACGCCGCGAGGTGACAGACCGCCACCCGTGGATCGCCGGCAATCTGTTCCGCGCCTTCGAGGACGCCAAACAGCGCAGCCTGACCCGGGCCGCCGACGGCAATATCTGCCGTTTTCCCATCCCCTGGTGCTTCGATTATGCGGAAAAGGCCCGCGCCATGTTCGGAAATGACTTCTGGCCCTATGGCATCGAGCCCAACCGCAAGACCCTGGAGGCCTTCTTGGAATACGCCTTCGAACAAGGCGTGGTGCACCGGCGGGTCAGCGTCGATGAGCTGTTCCTGGAAAGCGCCCACAGCCTTTACGAGGTTTGATCCCGCCCAGGCTCATCGCCGGCTTCCTCACCAGCCTCATCGGCGGCCTCATCCTCCTCGCCATCCTCATCCGCATCGTCAATCTCGTCCAGATTCTCTGCCGCTTCGCCCAGGCCGAATGGGCCGGCAAAATCCACGAACACCCGGTCGGCCTTGTCGTCCGCCGCCTCTGCCGCGGCTTTTTCCTGGTCGGCACTGCGTTCCCGCAGCCGCGCCGCCTCACTCTCCAACTTGCGGTAGGCGCGCACCGACAATGGCAGGGAAATCATATAGGCGACACCGACCAGGCTCAGGGTCAGCCACAGATTGGTGATCAACATGGCGGCCACCAGCCCGACCAGCAACAGCATGGGCAGCACCATGCGGTGAGGCACCTTGAACTGCTTGAATGAATAAGTCGGCAGGCGGCTGATCATGAGCACGGCGACCGCCGCCATGAACACGGCATTGACGGCGGGCAGATTGAAGAAGCCGGCACTGAACTGAAAGCTCAACATCATCGGCATCATAACCAGCCCCGCGCCGCCCGGCGCCGGCACGCCGGTGAAGAAGTTGTAGGCCCAGCGCGGCATGTCCGAGACCCCGAGCTTGGTGTTGAAGCGCGCCAGGCGTAGCGCCGAACACACGGCGAAAACCATGGCGAGAACCCAGCCGATGCCCTTGGCTTGTTGTAGGGACCAGGCATAGATCAGCACCGCCGGCGCCACGCCGAAGCTGATGAAGTCGGACAGCGAATCAAGTTCGGCGCCAAACTTGGTGGCGCCACCCAACAGCCGGGCGAGGCGGCCGTCCAAGGTATCCAAGATGCCGGCGATCACGATCGCCAGCACCGCGAGTTCCCACTTGCCCTGTAAAGCAAAGCGGATCGCGGTGAGACCGGCGCACAGGGCAAGAACGGTCAGGATGTTGGGGATCAGCCGGTTGAACGGCAATCCTCTCAAGCGGGAAGACCGCGGCCGCTTCATTCGCCTTGGTCCTGGCCGGACACCGCGCCACTACCATCTTCGGTTCCGGAAAGCGTGGCGGTTCCTTCGAGCGTGGCAATCTCGGTCCTGCCGGCGACGGTATGTTCACCGGTCGCGACAAGCGGCGTCGCACCGGGAGGGAGATAGACATCGACGCGGCTGCCGAAACGGATGATCCCGAAACGTTCGCCGGCATGAACCGACTGGCCACTATTCAGCGTACATTTGATCCGCCGGGCGATTAATCCGGCAATCTGGACGAAAGCCAGATCGGCGCCGTCAGCGGTGCGCAAATGCACGCCCTGGCGTTCGTTATGTTCGCTGGCCTTGTCGAACGAGGCATTGAAGAATCGCCCCGGCCAATAATGAAGATCGATGATGGTGCCGTCGATCGGCACCCGGTTGACGTGAACATCGAAGATATTCATGAAGATATGAATACAGGTGCGCGGCGCATTGCCCATGCCAAGCTCCGGCGGCGGCAACAGCTGATCCACCTTCTGCACGCGGCCATCGGCCGGGGAAAAGACGACGCCTGGCCGCACCGGTGTCTCACGCTCGGGATCACGGAAGAACCAGGCGCACCACAATGACACCAGCGCCAGGACCACGCCCAGGGGCCAGAAGAAATAACTGGCGACCACGGCAAATCCGGCGAAGACAACGATGAAGCGCACACCTTCGCGGTTGATGCGGAATGGTAAGGCTTCGAACAATCTGAGACCCCTATCCTCGGCCATCCGGGCCAGTAGTACGAATTCGACGCCGCATTCTACCGGCACACGGCCATAAGGTTAAGCGAATTGAAAGCGCCCATCACCCTATTATCCGCCGTGGTTAGCCGGGGCCGGAGCCGGCTCCGTCCGGGAGAATTTCGGTTAAAGATTTGTAAAGAACCCATTGCTATCATTGATCTTAGAGCAGAGGAACAAGCCATGAGCGAAGACATAGCCAACCCCGCGGAAGGCAACGTACCCCTTGATTTTCTTGGCGATGGTACGGCACCGCTTGAACTCAAGACCTTGGTCGTCAATGCCGACGGCGCGGTCACGCGCCAAGAGCCGCCAAGCCCGTTCGCATTTAAATTCACCTACCTGGAAATCCCGTTTTCCGCCTGCATCAGCCAGAATGGCAGCGATATAAATTTGAATGTCGAGGCCGATTTAGGCCCCCTGCCCTACACCGCCGAAGCCCCCAAGCTGCGCAAGCCACTGTTGGCCCTGCTCGAGGCTCTCAAGAATGATGGCAAGTTCCAGCTTTCCCTCACCCCCCAGAAGCGCATCCTTCTCGAAGGCTACATGCCGATGGACACCTCGCTGACCCCGGTCAACATCATTTCCAACCTGACCGCCCTACTGGTCCATACCGACCCCTACCTGGAACTCATCGCCCATCAGATCGTGGGCAGCGCCCCGATCCAGGCCGCGAACTCAAACGTCAAAAGTGATAGCACCGATGGCGCGGCGGAGAATAGCGATTAATTGACCGGAGAAGCCGGCGGCAGGGAAAACACCTGCCCTGGATAGATAAGGTCCGGGTCGCGAATCTGTTCGCGGTTGGCTTCGAAGATCAAGGTGTACTGAATCCCCCGCCCATAGGTGCGCCGCGCCAGCCGCCACAAATTGTTGCCCGGCTGAATCACGACATTCTGGCCTGGCTTGAGATCGGCGAGATTTGCCGCCCGGACGAACGGCAATTCCACCCGCGCCACCACCTTGCCGCCCTTCTTGACCTGATCGATCCTGAGCTTATGGGTTCCGGGCGCCACAGGTTTGTTGGGGGTGAAGCGCCACAACCTGTTGCTGTTGCCGGATGTGGAACCGGCCAGCTTGTCGTCGAGATAAACCCTGAGACCAGCGCCCGGCGCCGATTTGCCGGCGATGGTGATTTGCCCGGATTGGTCATAATCGAGGGTGTCGACCGAAAGCTCACCCTTGGCGTCCTTGACCCCCGGCCCCGGCAGTTGCATCACCGTGCTGATGGAAGGCGCGCCCACCGCCGGGCCCGCGCCGGCGCTCGGCACCTTGACGGCGAGGGACACCGAGGGCTCCGCCGCCGGCCTGCCGGCTATGTCCAGGCCCTTTTCGGGAACCACCAGGATAACATCGGATCGGGACATGACGGGCTCTTGGCCCGCCAACCGCGCCGCGAGATTGAGACGCCGGCTGCCCGGCAGCAAGGGCTTGGAGGGGATCAGGACCCATTCGCCCCGTTTGTCGGCGATGACCTTGCCCACCACCTTCGCGTCATCATATACGGTGACCTCGGCCCGCGGCGCGGCGCGGCCGGCGATAACCGCATCACCTTGGGGATTGATGCGGACGATATCGAAGCTGGGCGCGGCCGCGGCCGCCGGGCCGGGCGTGGTGTGCGGCAGGGCCGGAAGGGCGGCGGCGGAAGGCGCCGGGCCGGGCACGGCGGCCTTGTCCGGGCCGCTCGCAGTGCGAACTGGCGGCTCTCGGTCGAGAAAGGAATTCAAGGCAAAGGCCGCAACCAGGACGATCAGTCCGATGACGGCTATGACAACAGGCCGGTTCAAACGCCCCACCTTTATGAGAAGAGACCCTAGGGCACACAACCCTAATACGTCGGGCGCCCCGGCGCAACCGACACCATGTCCCAGTGCAATTTAAGCCAGCAATTCAACCCGGAATTCAGGAACCGCCGCCGTCGCCGATCTTATTGTCGATGGATGTGAGGGTCCGCAGATACTGCGCAATGGCGCGGCGGTCGGCCGGGCTGAGATGGGATGTGGAGTTCTCGACCACCTCGCCCATCAGGGTGCCCCAGACATCGTCGCCATCGGGCTTGCCCCCGGTCTTGAGCAACTCGGCGATGTCGCCGGGCTCCCACTCCCCGATGCCGGTCTTGGGATGGGGGGTGATGTTGGACACCGGCTCGCCACCAGGGCCGTCAGCGGCGCCGGCCAGATCAAACGCCGTATCCAAGCCGCCGGTCAGGGTGCGCGGGGTGTGGCATTCTGCGCAATGGCCGAGCGCCCGGACCACATAGGCGCCCCGGCGCTGGACCGGTGTGAGCTTGGCGCCGGGCCGGAACGGGCCTGGGGTGAAGTGGAGCTGTTTCCAAACCCATATGAGCGGGCGGAAGCCGAAGGGGAAATTCAATTGATGGGGCTTGCTGGGACGCGCCACCGCCGGCAGGGAGAAGATATAGGCCCGGAGATCACGCAGGTCCCGGTCGCGGATCTTGGTGAAGGAGCCATAGGGAAATGCCGGAAAATAATGTTCGCCCGCGGGTGATATCCCAAAGCGCAGCGCCCGAATGAAGTCGGCCTCGCTCCAGCGCCCGATGCCATGGGTGGGATCGGGGGTGATGTTGGGCCCAAAGAAGGTGCCGAAGGGGGTCTTGATCGCCCGGCCGCCGGCCAGCAACCCACCCTTGGTCTTGGCTTCGGTGTGGCAGCCCTTGCAGCCGGCGGCGTGAAAGATATATTCGCCGCGCTTGACCGCGCCTGGATCGAAGGTCTCCGCCGCCATGGCGGGGCCAAGCATGGCGGCAAGCCACAACGCCACGGCGGGCCCAACCCAAGCGCGGACGGCAAGACGGCCCGTCCGATGCATCTTCCCCGCCGGACGGGCCGCCATGGTCGAAGCAATATTTCCGGTTACTTCTTCTTGCCGCGGAATTTCTTATGACAGGCTCTGCAGGCCTTATCGACTGCCTTCAACTGGGCCGCCACCGCCTTGCCATCGCCAGCCTTGGCAAGCTTGGCCAGTTTGCCGGTCGCGGCACTGTATTTCGCCGCCGCCGCCTTGAGGCCGGCCATGTCCTGCCAGATTTCCGGCTTGGCGCGAGTCTTTCCCTTACCGCTGCCCTTGGGGAACATCGACGCGATAACGCGGCCGTTGGCATCCAACGCCACGGCCAAATTGGCAAGTTGGCCCGAAAAATCGACCTTGCCGCGGGTGATGGCGCGGATGTTCTTATAGATTGCGGTGTTGCTCTTCATGACACCCTTGCGGTACTTGATCACGTCCTTGGGTTTGGCCGCGCCATAAGCGCCGAGACTCACACCCAGGACCAGCGCCGCGGTGGCGCAGATCATCCCTGTACGGAACCATTTTTTCATTG
>CBDUSV010000065.1:0-11318 GCA_965369885.1 uncultured bacterium | reverse complement strand
CGGCCCCACTGCGGCCCCACTGCGGCCAGGGAGGAAATCATGCCCACCCCGCCCTTACTCATCATCGATGTCCAGAACGGCTTCATCAACGGCGCCACCCGGCACATCCCCGGCCGCGTCCAGGCCCGGGCCCAGGCCTACCCCCGGGTCATGGTGACGCGGTTTTCCAACCCGGAAGGCTCCAATTACCGCCGCCTCATGGGCTGGTCCCGCTTCGCCCCCGGAACGGATGACACGGCCCTGGCCTTCACGCCGCCCAAGGACGCCAGCTTCATCGACAAGACCCGCTACAGCTGCGTGACCCCGGACTTCCTGGCCGCCCTCGCCGCCGACGGCATCGACACCGTCCATCTTTGCGGCATCGCCACCGACAATTGCGTCCTCAAATGCGCCGCCGATCTGTTCGAGGCGGGGCTCAAGCCGGTGGTGCTGGCGGACGATTGCGCCAGCCACGGCGGAGAAGAGGTCCACCGATGCGGCCTCACAATACTGCGCCGCCTGATCGGCGAGGCCCAGGTGGTGTCGGGGCCGGCGGTTTCAGCGTCGCCCTAACCCCCGAATTTCTCCGTGAAAATCGGGTAGGGGCTGGCGATGTGGGGGGGCACAACCGGGGTCGCGGCATGGAGATGTTGCGGGCCCAGCTCATTGATCCGGTTGACGCCCAACAATCCCATACTGACGATGAGCTCTTCACGCATGATATTCATGGCGTGGACCAGGGCGTCCTCGCCGCCGGCGGCGAGCGCCCAGCCCTGCAACTTGCCGATGGCGACCACATCGGCGCCAAGGGCCACGGCCTTGAGCACGTCCGAGCCGCGCAGGAAGCCGCCATCGACGACGATTTCCGCCTTGCCGTCGACCGCCGTGACCACCTCGGGCAGGACATCGATGGCGCCGCGGCCATGATCGAGCTGGCGGCCTCCATGGTTGGAGACGTAAACCACCTCGATGCCGTGATCGACGGCGATCTTGGCGTCCTCGGCGGTGGCGATGCCCTTTAAGATGATGGGAATGCCGATGCGTTCCTTGACGTGATCGACGAAATCCCAGGTCAGGGCCGAGCGGTAGACGAACTCATTGTCGAGATCGATGCCTTCCAGGTTGGAGCGCCTGGCGTGGGTGCGGCGGTCGAAGCGGTTGATCTGGTCGCGTTCGCGGCGCCCGTAATGGGCGACATCGACGGTGATGGCCATGGCGTCAAAACCGGCGTTCTTGACCCGGTCGCACATGTTTTCGACCCAGTCCATGTCGCCGCGGACATAGAGCTGGAAGACCTTGGGCCCGTCGGTGAGCTTGGCGACCTCTTCCAGCACCGGATTGGTCATGATCGAGATGATCGGGATGGTGCCGAGGCGCCCCGCCGCCTGGACCGAGGGGATGGCGCTGCCGGGATCGAACAGATGCAGCGAACCGATCGGCGCCAGCACCACCGGGGTGGGCAGGTTATGCCCTAAGAAGCTGGCGGACGGATCCGGTTCCTTGACATCGATCAGGACCCGGGGCCGAAAGGCGATGGAATCGATGGCGTAACGGTTGCGCCTGAGCGTGGTTTCCGATTCGGCGCCGCCCGAAAGAAAGTCCCACACCGCCGGGGACAGCCGGAGCTTGGCCTCGATGGCGAATTCCTGCAAGGTCTTGAAATCTTCGAAATTGGCCACGTCGATCCTCCCTGACAATCATTTATTGGTCTTGGTTCCCAGGTGATGTAGCCGCCGCCCAGGCCTTTGTCCAGGACCATTCAGGGCAAATCCCGATGCCGCCTTCTTTGATTCCCCGCACGGATACCGCTACAGTCCCGGCGCGACAACAACAACAAAATCGAGGGAGCGCCCCGTGGAAGACATCCGCCTCAAGGGCAAGGTCGCCATCGTCACCGGCGCGGGCCGTGGCCTGGGCCGCGCCATGGCGCTGGGACTGGCCGAAGCCGGCGCCGCCATCGTGCTGTTGGACCGTGATGCCCGCACCCTCAACCAGAGCCAATATGACATCACCCGGCACACCGGCAATGACCGCACCCTCTGCGTTGCCGCCGACATCAACCAGCGCAAGGACTGCGAACGGGCGGTGGCAAGCGCGATCAAGACCTTCGGCGGCTTTGACGTGCTGGTCAACAACGCCGCCATGGGGCCCTCCCATGTCGAGCGCGCGGCCGAGACCACATCGCCCAAGTTCTGGCAATCCGACCCGGCGGCCTGGCAATTCGTGATCCAGACCAACGTCAACGGCACTTACCTGATGGCCCGCGCGGTGACGCCCCATCTGATTGAACGGGGCTGGGGCCGCATCATCAACATCACCACCTCGCTCGGCACCATGCAGCGCCGCCACAACTCGCCCTACGGGGTCTCCAAGGCGGCGATCGAGGCCGAAACCCTGATCTGGGCCCAGGACCTGGACGGCACCGGCGTCACGGTGAACTCGCTCATCCCCGGCGGCGCCGCGGATACGCCTTTCGTCTCGCTCGATGTCCGCGCCACCCGCGCCATGCTGCCGCCGGAAATCATGATCCCGCCGGTCCTGTGGCTGGCGTCGAACCTTTCCGACGGCATGACCGGCGGGCGTTATGTCGGCAAGGACTGGGACCCGGGTCTGGCGCCCGCCAAGGCCGCGGCCCGGGCCCGCGAAGCGCCGGTATTCCTCAAACCGTGACGCCCGCCAAAACAAAATAAAACCAACAGGGAGAACCTCAACCATGACCGATATTAAATTGAACGACCGGGTCGCCATCGTCACCGGGGCAAGCCGCGGCATGGGGCTGGTCATGGCGGAGGCGATCGTCGATGCCGGCGGCCGCGCGGTGCTGATGTCACCGGAAACAGACGAACTCATCGCCGCCACCGAGGCCATCGCCGAGCGCGCCGGTAAGGACCGGGTGCGCTATGCCATCGCCGATATTACCGATGCGGGTGATTGCGAGCGCACCGCCGGCGAGGCGCTGGATTCCTTCGGCGCGCTCGATATCCTGGTCAACAACGCCGCCTTGGGTCAGCCCCACCTCCAGCCCGGCACCGACACCACCAGCTTCAAGTTCTGGGAATCCAACCGCGAGGCCTGGCAACAGGTGATCCACGTCAATGTCAACGGCACCTTCCTGATGGCCCACACCGTGGCCCCCCATATGGTCGCCCAGGGCTGGGGCCGCATCGTCAATGTCACCACCTCGCTGGGCACAATCCAGCGCGGCGGCAATTCGCCCTATGGGCCGTCCAAGGCGGCGATCGAGGCCGAGACCCTGATCTGGGCCGGTGATCTGGACGGCACCGGCGTCACGGTGAATTCGCTGATCCCGGGCGGCGCCGCCAACACCGCCTTCGTGCCCGAGAATTACCGGCGCACCCGCCAACTGGTCGAGCCCGAGATCATGGGCCCGCCGATCGTGTGGCTGGCGTCGGACCTCGCCGACGGCAAGACCGCGGGCCGCTACGTGGCCAAGAACTGGGATGTCAATATTGACCCCGACGCGGCCGCGGCGGGGGCGCTGGAGGCCCCGGTGTTTCTCAAACCGCCAGGCTAACCGCCGCCCATCAATGACTTGAGCCGGTAGATCAGTTCCAGCGCCTGGCGCGGGTTGAGCTCGTCCGGATTGATGTCGCCGAGCGCCTGCATCACCGCGTCCAATGCCGGGTCGGGGGCCGTCGTATGCGCCCCGGCATTGGCGGCGAACAGCGGCAATTCGTCGGCCAGACGGCTGACCGCATCGGCCTTGTCGCCGGCCTCGAGCGCCGAGAGCACCTGTTCCGCCCGCACCACCGCCGCGGTGGGCAACCCCGCCAGCTTGGCCACATGGATACCGTAGGAGCGGTCGACGGTGCCCGGCGCGACCTCATGGAGGAAGACCACGTCGCCCTGCCATTCCTTGATCCGCATGGTGTGATTGCTGAGCTCCGCCAGATTGGCGGTGAGCGCGGTCAATTCGTGATAGTGGGTGGCGAACAGGGCACGGCAGCAATTGACGTCATGGAGATGTTCGATGGTCGCCCAGGCGATGGACAGGCCGTCGAAGGTGGCGGTGCCGCGTCCGATCTCGTCCAGGATCACCAGCGCGCGGGGTCCCGCCTGGTTGAGGATGGCCGCGGTCTCGACCATCTCGACCATGAAGGTCGACCGCCCCCGCGCCAGATCGTCGGCGGCGCCGACACGGCTGAACAGGCGGTCGACGACGCCGATATGAGCCGCATCGGCGGGCACGAACGAGCCCATCTGGGCGAGGATGGCGACCAAGGCGTTCTGGCGCAGAAACGTGCTTTTGCCGGCCATGTTGGGGCCGGTGACCAGCCACAACCGGCCGGTTTCGGCGCCATCCCCGTTATTGGTTTTGGCATCGGCGCCGAGATCGCAGTCATTGGCGACGAAGGCGCCGGAATGGTCGCGGTTGACCGCGGCTTCGACCACCGCATGGCGGCCCTTGGTGATTTGGAAGATCAGGCTGCGATCCACCACCGGGCGGGCGTAGCGCTCGGTCACGGCAAGCTCGGCCAAGGCGGCGGCGACATCGAAGGCGGCCATGGCGGCGGCGGCGCTAGCGATGGCGTCGGCCCGGCCGAGAACCTGGGCCGCGAGCTCGGCGAAATATTCCAACTCGAGGGCCAGGGCGCGCTCGGCGGCGCGGCTGATCTTGGTTTCGAGCTCCATCAGTTCGGTGGTGGTGAAGCGCACGGTGTTGGCCAGGGTCTGGCGATGGATGAAGAAGCGGTCCTCGCCCCCGGGGCCCGCCGCCACCGCCATCTTGTCGGCCTGGGCCGGCTTGACGTCGATATGGTAGCCCAGCACGTTGTTGTGGCGAATCCTGAGGCCCGGGATATCCGTTACGGTTTTGTAACGGCTTTCCAGATTGGCGATCAGCCGCCGGCTTTCGTCCCTAAGCGTGAGGGTCTCATCGAGCTCGATGCGGAAACCCCTGGCGATGAAACCGCCGTCGCGCGCGTATGCCGGCACCTCCGGAGCCAGGGCATCCTTGAGCAGCCCAACCAGCTCCTCATGGTCGCCGAGCGCGGCCACATGGGCAGCGATCGCCGGCGGTGGCGGCGTCAGTTGCCGACGTTCGCTTTCGCCCTCGATGATCCGGCCGAGCGATTGGGCGAGGGCAAGCCCGCTGCCAACCGCGGCAAGATCGCGCGGCGTGCCCCGGCCCAGGCTCAAACGCGACAGCACGCGTTCGAGATCGGGACAATGACGAAGTTCCGCGCGCAACTTTTCGCGCAATTCCGGGTTGTCGGCGAAATACTGGACCTGGTCGAGACGGCGGTTGATGATATCGGGTTCGGTCGAAGGCACCGCCAGGCGCCCAGCCAGCAGCCGGGCGCCGGCGCCGGTGACGGTACGGTCGATGGTGTCGAGCAGACTGCCGTCCTTGGCGCCGGTGAGCGTGCGGGTGAGTTCCAGATTGCGCCTGGTGGCGGCATCGATCTCCATCACCGCGCCCTGGTCGAGCTGACGCGGCGGATGCAATTTGGCGCGCTTGCCCTTCTGGGTGAGATCGACGTAATCGACCAGGGCGCCGGCGGCGGCGAGCTCCGCCTTGCTGAACTCGCCGAAGGCGTCCAAGGTATTGACTTCAAACAGTTTTTCTAGGCGCTGGCGGGCATTGCCGCTGTCGAACAGGCTGTTGGGCTGGACCGTGATGACGCCGGACCATTCCTCCACCGCCGGGGCCAGATCGGCTCTCGCCGCCAGGCGGTCCGGCAACAGGATTTCGCGGGCATCGATGCGGGCAAGCGCCGCCGCCACATGGCCGGGGGCGAGCGGCTGCACCCCGAAATCGCCGGTCGACATGTCGAGCCAGGCGAGGCCGAGATTGCCTTGCGCGTCCGCCAAGGCGGCCAGGAAGTTGTTGCTCCGGGCGTCGAGCAGGGTGTCTTCGGTCAGGGTGCCCAAGGTGACCAGGCGCACCACGCCGCGTTCCACCAGGGCCTTGGGACCCCGTTTGCGCGCCGCCGCCGGGTCTTCCATCTGTTCGCAGACCGCGACGCGAAATCCCTGGCGTATCAGGCGTTCGAGATAGGATTCGCTGGCATGGGCCGGCACCCCGCACATCGGGATGTCGCGGCCCAAATGCTTGCCCCGGTGGGTGAGGGTGATATCGAGGGCCTTCGAGGCCTTGACCGCGTCATCGAAGAAGAGCTCGTAGAAATCGCCCATGCGGTAGAACAACAAGCACTCCGGATGGGCCTGCTTGATGCTGAGATACTGGCCCATCATCGGCGTCAGGGCCGCGGTGGAGCGCCGCCGGCCCTTGGCGGGCACGGCGTCGGGGGCCGCCTGGGCGGCGGTGTCTTCGGGCGGCTTTGTCCCTGGGGCCTTTGGGGCCTCCGGGGCCTCTCGCTCCAGACCGGATTCGCTCACGCCGGGCACCTCGAAGTCATGGTTTCATCACGCAGGCGGACAAATCTAACATATCCGCCGGGGCTTACTCTCCTTTCAAATCACCCTGAAGGTTCATTTCATCCTTGGAAAGTTCTGAAAACCGGGTAAGTTTTTAGGCCATACGTCCGTGACCCGAAAATAACACCGCGCTGGACCGCTTGTGGACCCGGCACAATCCGGTGAGGGGCCCAAACATCAGAGGGAACCGATGGCCACCACGTCCGATCGTGTCACCGACAAAGAGGCGCTTGAGCTTCATGCCATGGGCCGGCCCGGCAAGCTGGAGATTGCGCCGACCAAGCCACTGACGACCCAGCGTGACTTGACCCTGGCCTATTCTCCGGGGGTAGCGGCGCCGTGCCTCGCCATCGCCAAGGACCCGTCCCTGGCCTACACCTACACCACCAAGGGCAATATGGTGGCGGTGATCTCCAACGGCACCGCGGTGCTGGGGCTCGGCAATCTCGGGGCGCTGGCATCGAAGCCGGTGATGGAGGGCAAGTCGGTCCTGTTCAAGCGCTTCGCCGATATCGACGCGGTCGACCTCGAGGTCTCGACCGAGGACATCGATGAGTTCGTCAATTGCGTGCGCTATCTCGGCGCCAGCTTCGGCGGCATCAATCTCGAAGACATCAAGGCGCCGGAATGTTTCGTCATCGAACAACGCCTGCGCGAGATCATGGACATCCCGGTGTTCCATGACGACCAGCACGGCACCGCCATCATCACCGCCGCCGGGGTGATCAACGCCCTCGACATCACCGGGCGCAACATCGCCGACACCAAGATCGTGGTCAACGGCGCCGGCTCCGCCGCCATCGCCTGCATTGATCTCTTGAAGAAGCTGGGCGCGGGTCACGACCATGTCGTCATGTGCGACACCTTGGGCGTGGTCTATCGGGGCCGCGCCGAGCGCATGAACCAGTGGAAGTCGGCCCATGCCGCCAACACTTCGGCGCGCACCCTGGCCGATGCCATCAAGGGCGCCGATTTGTTCCTCGGGCTTTCGATTGGCGGCGCGGTAACGCCGGAGATGGTGGCGTCGATGAACGAAAGACCGATCATTTTCGCCATGGCCAATCCCGACCCCGAAATCACCCCCGAGGCCGCCAAGGCGGTGCGCCAGGACGCCATCATCGCCACCGGCCGGTCCGACTATCCGAACCAGGTCAACAATGTGTTGGGCTTCCCCTACATTTTCCGCGGCGCCCTTGACGTCCATGCCAAGACCATCAATGACGAGATGAAGATTGCCGCCACCCATGCCCTGGCGGCGTTGGCCCGCGAGGATGTCCCCGACGAGGTCGCCGAGGCCTATGGCGGCGGGCGTCTGCAATATGGCCCCGACTACATCATCCCGGCGCCGTTCGATCCGCGCCTGATTTCCGCGGTGCCGCCGGCGGTGGCCCAGGCGGCGATGGATACCGGCGTCGCCGCCAAGCCGATCAAGAATTTCGACCATTACCGGACCACACTCTCGGGCCGGCTCGACCCCACGGTTGCCAGCCTTCAGTTCATCTTCGAGAAGGTCCGCGCCAATCCCAAGCGGGTGGTGTTCGCCGAAGGCGAGGAAGAGACCGTGATCCGCGCCGCCGCCGCGTTCCGCACCGCCGGTTACGGCACGCCGATCCTGATCGGCCAGGAGGAACGCATCCGCAACACCATGGCCGAAATCGGGGTCGGCCACACCGATGAATTCGAGATTCACAATGCGGCGCTGAGCAGCAAAAACGAACGCTATATCGAGTTTCTTTACAACCGCCGCCAACGGCGCGGCGCGCTTCGCCGTGACTGCCAACGCATGGTCCACCAGGACCGCAATGTGTTCGGCGCCTGTATGGTCGCCCACGGTGACGCCGACGCCATGGTCACCGGGCTGACCCGCAGCTACACGGTTACCTTCGAGGAGATCAGCCGGGTTCTCGATCCACTCAGCGGCGGCATGGCGTTTGGGCTGACCGTCTTGCTGGCCCGGGGCCGGACCGTGTTCATCGCCGACACCACCATCCACGAGGTGCCGAGCGCCGAGCAACTGGCGGACATTGCCGTGCTGGCGGCGGGAAAGGCGCGCCAGATGGGCCATGAGCCACGGGTCGCCCTGCTGTCGTTTTCGAATTTCGGCAATCCGGCGCGCGAACATGGACGGCGCATCCGCCAGGCTGTCGACATCCTCGACGGGCGCAAGCTCAATTTCGAATATGACGGTGAGATGTCGGCGGATTTCGCGCTCAATTCGGAATTGCGGGCGCGCTATTACCCGTTCAGCCGCCTGACCGGGCCGGCCAATGTGCTGGTCATGCCGGCGCTCGATCCCGCCAACATCTCATCCAAGCTGTTGCATGAGCTCGGCGGCGGCGCCGTCATCGGCCCCCTGCTCATCGGCCTCGAAAAACCGGTGCAGATCACCCAAATGGGCTCGACGGTGTCCGACATCGTCAATTTCGCCGTCCTCGCGTCCCATGACGCGATCAATGCGAAGCCGCCGGCGCACCGCAAGGGACAGGGCGATGCGGGCCCGCCCATACGGGTGGTCTCGCGCTAGGCTGTTGCCGGGTATCGCGCCTTACGGGTCTGGAAAAACCAGTCCCTTGGTTTCGAGTTCCCCCAGCACCACGCCGACATCACGGGCGATATCATCCGGCGGTATTTCCGGATAGGCCCGGCATATGAAGCTGGTGGCCTCATCGGCGGTCATCGGCCGGGATAGAAGCCGCCACAGCGCCGTGCCCACGGAGTTGAGCTTATAGATCGCATTGCTTTTGGTCTCGACCAGGAACAATTCGTCTTCAACCGGCTTTTCCACCACATCGCGGTTTTGCCTGAACCTGCCGTAAACCGATATGCCCCCACCATCGGGGAGTGGGGTTATCGTCGCCGGTGCGATCCTTGGCCCAGGGTGGTCTTGTGGGTGGTCTTGTTGTGGCCAGCTTGCGAAATGTTGTTTCAGGAGTTCGACCGCCTGGGCGGCATGGCCGTAACGCAGCGTATGGCAGGGCACATCGGCGACCATGTCATGGAGGCAATCGAGGATATCCGTGGCCTCGACCCGATTGGCGAAATTGCGCGTCACCAGGCGCCCTAACATCTCGCTCGGGCCCATGGGGATCAGCTCGGCCTTGGCCCCTTGGCGGCGTTGCAACAACACGAAGGCGCCGATCAGGGATTGTTCGCCGCGCCCGGCAAGGGCGGTGCCGGGCAGATCGAGATAAAGATAGTGGCTGTTTTCGGGACCGCGTGCGCGCTTGATGTAGGCCTTGACCTCGGGGCTGGCGTCGTCCGGTAGCGGCAGGCGCAAGCGTGGCGCGATGCCGGCCGCCAGGGCGACATGATCCCGCCAGCGGATCGGCACCACGTCATCGCCATAAAGCCTGACCCCCGCCGCCGCCAGATAGGCGGCAAAGGTGCTCTTGCCGGTGCGGTAGGTGTTGGGCAGGATAACCAGGCGTCCGGCGAACTCCGCGGCGGCGGCGTGCAAACACAAAAGCGCTTCGTTCTCGTCGATATAGGCTCGGATCAAATCGCTGATCAGGGTGCAGACCGCGCCGACCGGATCGCGGTAGCGGATCGGCGCCCGGTAGGGAGACAGGACCTCATAGCGTCCCTTGCGCAGGCGCACCGTGATGAAAGGCGCCCGCATCGCCCGGGGGCCCAGTTCGTCAAAGCCCCAACTTGTCAGGACCGCCCGGAGACATTGGAGAATTTCGCCGTCATCGGCCACCAGAACCGGCCGCGCCACGCCATCGAAACGCAGCATGGAAGATTTGGCAAGTGGGGTTTCCGCCAATATGGATTTGGGTTTGGCCATGGGGTGATTTCCTCACCGGATATTCAAAGCCCGTCAATATACAACACCCGGCGCGGGGACAGACCTCGGGCCGGGTGAAATCTACAAGATCGCCGGGCGATTAGAAATCACTACCTGTCGAACCCGAAGATGCGGCACTGCCATGGCCCGGCCGCGCCTCGCCGGTGACCCGCATCAGCCAGATCAACACCATGAGACCGGGAAGCGCCGCAACCGTGGTCAACAAAAAGAAACTCACCCATCCCATTTGATCGGCGAACCAGCCGCCGGCAGACGACAATACCGTTCGTCCCACCGCCGCCAGGGAGGAAAACAGCGCATATTGGGTCGCGGTGAAGGCGAATGAACACAGTGACGAGAGATAGGCGACGAAGGCTGCGGTGCCCATGCCGCCGGTGAAGTTCTCGACCCCGACGGTGATGGCAAGAACCGCAATATTGTCGCCGACCATGGCCTGGACCGCGAACATCAGGTTCGACAGCATCTGCAACACCCCGCACACTAGAAGCGCCTTGAGGAAACCGTAGCGCGCCACCGTGATGCCGCCGGCGACGGCCCCCACCAGTGTCGCCGCCACCCCGAAGACCTTGCTGACGCTGGCGATCTCGCTCAGGGTAAAGCCGGTCTCGATATAGAACGGATTGGTCATGACCCCGGCGACGGCATCGCCGAACTTGTAGGTCAGGATGAACAGCCCGATCATGAGCCAATGGCGGCGGGCGGCAAAATCGGCAAATGGCGCCACCACATGGACGCGGGCCCAATCGGCCATGTCGCCAGGGGCCGAGGCCGCGACCCTGCCGGTCGGTTCGGGATTGGCAAGGATGGTGATGACACCCACCAGGACCAGGGCCGCCATGGTGTTGAAGGCGGCGAACCAGCCGAAGAAATCGGCGATGTAAAGGGCGCCGGCGCCCGACACCAACATGCCGATGCGATAGCCGATCTGGATCGCCGCCGCGCCGGCGCCCTGAAGCTGGTCATCGAGGATCTCGACCCGGTAGGCGTCGATCACGATGTCCTGGCTGGCGGAGAAAAAGGCGATGCCGAGGACGATCACGGCGGTCAGCCACGGCTCGGTCCTGGGATCGACTGCCGCCAACGCCACGATCGCCGCGATCAGGGCAAGCTGGGCCAGGATGGCCCAACT
>CBDUSV010000064.1:0-11391 GCA_965369885.1 uncultured bacterium | reverse complement strand
CCCCGAGGCGACGAGGGCGCGGAGCATGTCGGCGGTGGACAGCTGCACCACGCCGTAATTCTTCTGCACATACTGCGCCTGCGTGCCATTACCCGCACCGGGTGGACCAAGCAGAATCAGGTTCATCTAGAACGTCCGCGCAACCGTGATTTCTTGATCAAGCCTTCATATTGGTGGGCCAGCAAATGGGACTGGACCTGGGCCACCGTGTCCATGGTCACGTGGACGACGATCAACAAAGAGGTGCCTCCGAAATAGAACGGCACCGAGAATTTCGAAATCAGCCATTCGGGCAACAGGCTGATGAGGGCGAGATAGCCGGCGCCCACCACGGTCAGCCGGGTGAGAATATAATCGAGATAGTCCGCCGTGTTCTTGCCCGGACGGATGCCGGGAATGAAGCCGCCATATTTCTTGAGATTGTCCGCCGTGTCCGCCGGGTTGAACACCACCGCGGTGTAGAAGAAGGCGAAGAATACGATCAAGGCGCCGTAAATAAGGACAAAAAGCGGCTGACCGCGGCCCAGATAGGCGGTGATCACGCCGAGCCATTCGGGCCCCTGGCCGGCGCTGAAGCCGGCGATGGTGATCGGCATGAGCAAAAGCGATGAGGCGAAGATCGGCGGAATGACGCCGGCGGTGTTGATCTTCAAGGGAAGATGCGAGCTTTCGCCGCCGAACATCTTGGCGCCCACCTGTCGTTTCGGGTACTGCACAATGATGCGCCGTTGAGCACGTTCGATGAAGACGATGAAGCAGATGACCACCACGATCATGACGATCAGGGCAACGATCAGGAGGGTGGAAAGCGCGCCGGTACGGCCAAGCTCCAGGGTCGCGGCCATGGCGCCCGGCAGATTGGCGACGATGCCGGAAAAGATGATCAAGGAGACCCCATTGCCGACACCGCGCGCGGTGATCTGTTCGCCCAGCCACAACAGGAACAAGGTGCCGCCGACCAGGGTGATGACGGTGGTGAAGCGGAAGAACATGCCGGGATCCATCACCGCGGAACCCTGGGAGGAAGTCATGCCCTCGATGCCGACGGAAATGCCATAGCCCTGCACCGTCGCCAGCAACACGGTGCCATAGCGGGTATATTGGTTGATCTTCTGCTGGCCGCGCTCGCCCTCTTTCTTGAGTTGCTCGAGCTGGGGCGAGACGCTGGTCATCAGCTGCATGATGATGGCGGACGAGATGTAGGGCATGATGCCGAGGGCGAAGATCGTCATGCGGCCCAAGGCGCCGCCGGCGAACATATCGAACATGCCGAGGATGCCGCCTTGCTGCTGGCGGAAAATATCGGCGAGAATCTGCGGGTCGATGCCGGGAATCGGGATGTAGGTCCCCATCCGGTAGATCACCAGCACGATGAGGGTGAACCAGATCCGCTTCTTCAGTTCGGTCGCCTTGGCGAAGGCGCCGAAATTGATGTTGGCGGCAAGTTGT
The DNA here is from genome assembly GCA_965369885.1 of uncultured bacterium. Taxonomy (GTDB): domain Bacteria; phylum Pseudomonadota; class Alphaproteobacteria; order SMXQ01; family SMXQ01; genus JAZFWG01. The sequence continues at coordinate 9,942 of CBDUSV010000064.1, read as the reverse complement.
TCGGCGGCTGATGCCATGTTTCCCTATCTCTCCAGTTATGTGCGTGCGCACCCCAGGCGGCGGAGGGTCAGTCCTTTGACTCGTCCTTGGCCTCGTCCTTGGCTTCGTCGGCCTTGGCCTCGTCGGGGGCCTCGTCGGGGGCCTCGTCGGCGGCCTTTGCCGAAACCGCCGATTTGGCGTCCCCCGCCTTCCTCAGATGGATGCGGTCGCGGGGGGGCTTCTTCTTACCGGTGACGACAACCTTGCCGCCGGCCGCCTCGACGGCGGCGATGGCGGCTTTCGAGGCGCCGGTCACTTCTATGTTCACTGGGGTATTCAATTCCCCCTTGGCAAGGAGGCGAACACCGTCCCGAAGCCGGTTGACGACCCCGGCGCCGACCAAGGTCTCACCGTTAACCTGTTGTTTTACATCGATCTTTCCGGCATCTATGGCCACCTGCAGGCGGCCGATATTGACTGCCGCATAATGTTTGGCGGTGGGATTTTTGAACCCACGCTTGGGCACCCGGCGATGGATCGGCATCTGGCCGCCTTCGAAGCCCTTGATGGCGACGCCGGAACGGGACTTCTGACCCTTGTGGCCGCGCCCCGAGGTCTTGCCCGTGCCCGAGGCGATGCCGCGCCCGACCCGGGTACGGGGCTTGTGGACCCCCGGATTGTCGTGAAGTTCGTTGAGTTTCATGATCCGATTTCCCGTGCCTGGCTACGAAGAGCCATTCTCGACACGCACCAGGTGCGCGACCTTGTTGATCATGCCGCGCACCGAGGGGGTGTCGATCAGCTCGCGCGTGCGGTTGATCTTGTTGAGCCCCAAACCGATCAGGGTCTGGCGCTGGTCCTTGCGGCGGCGGATCGGGCTTCCGGTCTGCGTCACCTTGACGGTCTTTTTGGTGGTGTCAGCCATCACTGGCTTCCTCCGCATTGTGGGTCTCACGCGGGCCCAGAATTTCCGAAACCTTCTTGCCGCGCTTGGCGGCGATCATGCGGGGCGAATGGAGCTGCTTGAGCGCGTCGAAGGTGGCCTTGATCATGTTGTAGGGGTTGGACGTGCCGATCGATTTGGTGACGATGTCGTGGATGCCGACGGTTTCGAACACGGCGCGCATCGGCCCACCGGCGATAATCCCGGTTCCCGCCGAGGCCGCCCGCAACACCACATGGCCGGCGCCGTAACGCCCTTCGACATCGTGGTGCAGGGTGCGGTTGTCGCGAATCGGAATGCGGATCAAGTTGCCCTTGGCCTTCTCCGTCGCCTTGCGGATGGCTTCGGGGACCTCACGGGCCTTGCCGGCGCCGTAACCGACCCGGCCCTTGGTGTCACCCACCACCACCAGGGCGGCAAAGCCGAAGCGGCGGCCACCCTTGACCACCTTGGCGACGCGATTGATGCTGACAAGCTTGTCGACAAGGTCGCTATCAGCCTGATTTCTTTGGTCTCTTTGTGGTCTTCGCGGCATGTAAAGAACCCCTAGAATTTCAATCCGGTCTCACGCGCGGCATCGGCCAGCGCCTTGATCCGGCCGTGGAACAGATAGCCGCCGCGGTCGAAGATCACCTCGGTGATCCCGGCGGCCTTGGCGCGTTCGCCGATCAGCTTGCCGATCTCACCGGCGGCGGATTTATCGCCCCCGGTCTTGAGCTTGTCGCGCATGGATTTTTCCAGGCTCGATGCCGACACCAGGGTCGCGCCTTTGGCGTCATCGATGACCTGGGCGTAGATGTGCTGGGACGACCGGAACACCGAAAGTCTCGGCTTGCCGGCGGACGCCGCACCAAGGCGATGACGGACCCGTTGGCGGCGGCGTTCAAAGAGTTGCTTTGTCGTCAACATGGCTGTTACTTCTTCTTGCCTTCCTTGCGGCGGACATACTCACCGACATAGCGAATGCCCTTGCCCTTATAGGGTTCCGGTTTGCGGAACGCGCGCACCTCCGCCGCCACCTGGCCGACCTTTTGGCGGTCGGCGCCGGAGACCTCGATCAACGTCGGGCGCGAACATTTCACCGTGATGCCGTCCGGGATCGGGTAATTGATGTCATGGGAATACCCGAGTTGCAAATTGAGGGTATTGCCCTGAACAGCGGCGCGATAACCGACGCCGTTGATTTCAAGATTGACCTTGAAGCCCTCGGAAACGCCGGTGAGCAGATTGCTGACCAGGGTGCGCGACAGCCCCCACATGGCCTGGGACCGCTTGCTGTCGTCGCGCGGCTTGACCCAGATCTGGTTGCCATCAAGCTCGGCCAGCACCGCATGGTTCAGGGTGACGCTCAATTGGCCGAGCTTGCCCTTGGCCGTCACATCCTGGCCGGCGACATTGACCGTCACGCCGTCGGGAAACGGAACGGCGTTCTTACCGATACGAGACATCAACCCCTCCCGCGGCGTTCATGGCTAGAAGACTGATCGTTAGAAGACTTGGCACAGCACCTCGCCTCCGACATTGGCCACCCGGGCCTGGTTGTCCGACATCACGCCCCGCGGGGTGGACAGCACCGACATGCCAAGTCCGTTAAACGGCCTGGGCAGATCCCTGATCTTGGAATAGACCCGGCAACCGGGCCGGGAAATCCTGCGGATGCTTTTGATCACCGGATCACCGCCATGATATTTGAGCTCGATGCTCAATTGGTTGATGCCCGGCGAGATTTCACTGCGCGAATAGCCACGGATGTACCCTTCGCTTTTCAGCACCTCAAGGACATTGGCGCGGAGATTCGACGCCGGGCTCGACACATTGGTCAGCCCCCGCATCTGGGCATTACGGATTCGCGACAGCATATCGCCCAAAGGATCGCTCATCGACATTTGTCCGTTACCTCCTCTACCAGCTCGACTTGACCATGCCGGGTATATGGCCGGCGGACGCAAGATCGCGGAGTGCGATGCGCGACAGCCGGAACTTGCGGTAGACCGCCCTCGGCCGGCCGGAAATCACGCAGCGGCTGCGGATGCGAACCGGCGAGGAATTCCGCGGCAATTCCGCCAATTTCAAGCGGGCGGCAAAGCGCTCCTCGGCCGGCAGGGATTTGTCCTTGGCGGTGGCCTTCAATCGATCCCGCCGGCCACTGTATTTCTTGGCCAGCCTGATCCGCCGTTTGTTTTTCTCGATGGCACTGGTTTTCGCCATATTTGGAAACCTCCGTTTCCCGTCAATCGGTCTTGGTGAAAGGCACATCGAACTCTTTGAGAAGGGCCCGGCCCTCCTCGTTGGTTCGCGCCGTGGTGACAATTGTAATGTCCATGCCGCGCACTTCGTCGATCCTGTCAAAATCGATCTCTTGGAACACGATCTGCTCCTTGAGACCCAGTGAATAATTGCCGCGGCCGTCGAAACTGTCCTCCGACAGCCCGCGGAAATCCCGCACCCGGGGCAGGGCGATGGAGACCAGGCGGTCGAGGAATTCGTACATATGCTGGCGCCTCAAGGTCACCTTGCAGCCGATGGTCATGCCTTCACGCAGCTTGAAGTTAGAGACCGATTTCGTGGCCTTGATGGTCACCGGCTTCTGGCCGGCAATCGCCATGAGTTCGCCGGCAGCGCTGGCGACCTTTTTGGAGTCCTGGACGGCTTCACCGACGCCCATATTGATGACGATCTTTTCCAGGCGAGGCACTTGCATGGGATTGGTGTATTTGAATTCCTCCATCAACTTGCCACGCACCTCGTCTTCGTAATGCTGGCGCAAGCGGGGGACATAATTTTCATTGGTTTCGGTCATGGCGCTTTCCTCAAAGGTCGATGACCTCGCCGGACCGCCTGGCAACGCGGACCTTGCGGTCACCATCGAGGATCTTGTAACCGACGCGGGTAGGCTTGTCGGTCTTGGGATCGACGAGAGCGATGTTGGAGATATGGATCGGCATTTCCTTGTCGACGATGCCGGGAGTCTGGCCGCGGCCCGCGCCCATGTGGCGCTTGGCCATGTTGACGCCCTGGACCAGGACCTTGTTGGTCTTGCGAATGACGCGCAGCACGCTGCCGGTCTTGCCCTTGTCCTTGCCGGTGAGCACGATGATTTTATCGTCCTTCCTGACCTTGAACTTGCGGGCCGGTTTCTTGCCGCTGGATTTCGCCATCGCCATCACAGCACCTCGGGAGCGAGAGAGATGATCTTCATATAGCCCCGCGCGCGCAGCTCGCGGGTGACCGGGCCGAAGATGCGGGTGCCGATGGGGGCGCCGGTGGGGTCGATCAACACCGCGGCATTGCGGTCGAAGCGGATGACGGAGCCGTCGTCGCGGCGGATCTCCTTGGCGGTGCGCACGACCACCGCGCGCTGGATCTCGCCCTTCTTGACGCGGCTGCGGGGAATGGCTTCCTTGACCGACACCACGATGACGTCGCCGACCGAGGCCGATTTGCGCTTGGACCCACCGAGGACCTTGATGCACTGCACCCGCCGCGCGCCGGAATTGTCGGCGACCTCGAGATTTGATTGCATCTGTATCATGACCTTAACCCTTCTTGGCGAAGCGCGCGCCTAAGCATCGCCGCGCAGTACTTCCCACCGCTTGCGCTTAGATCTCGGGGGACATTCCTGAATCCGCACATTGTCGCCGACCTGGCAAAGATTGTCCGCGTCGTGGGCCAGCAATTTCGTCGACCGGCGGATGAACTTCTTATAAATCTCATGCTGAACGCGGCGGTCGACACGGACGACCACGCTCTTGTCCATGGCGTTGCTGACAACTGTTCCCTGAAGAATTCGCCTCGGCATTCTCTATTCCTTAGCCGCACCAGCGGCGGCATTGCTGCCCATAACGGTGATGATCCGGGCGATATCCCGGCGCACCGAACGCACCCGGGCGGTGTTTTCCAACTGGCCACTGGCCTTCTGGAAGCGCAGATTCAACGCCTCCTTCTTGAGTTCCATCAATTCGGTCCTGAGCTCGTCGGTGGTCTTGGCTCTGACATCGGATGCTTTCATGGCTAGCCCTCACCGCCGAGGCGCGAGACGAAGCGCGTGTTGATCGGGAGTTTGGCGGCTGCCAGCTCGAACGCGGTCCTGGCCATTTCCGGCGAGACGCCGTCGATTTCGAACATGATGCGGCCCGGCTTGACCCGGCACGCCCAGTATTCGACCGAGCCCTTGCCCTTGCCCTGGCGCACCTCGGCCGGCTTTTGGCTGACCGGGACGTCGGGAAAGATCAGGATCCATACCCGCCCGACACGTTTCATGTGACGGGTGATGGCGCGCCGCGCCGCCTCGATCTGCCGCGCCGTGATGCGGCCCGGGCCCACCGCCTTGAGGCCATAGGCGCCGAAATTCAGCTTTGTGCCACCCTTGGCGAAGCCGTGGATGCGTCCCTTATGGGCCTTGCGGTACTTGGTGCGCTTTGGCGACAGCATAACGAACCGAATTCCTTTCCCGCTAACGGGCGACCTGTTGTTCCATGAGGCGCTTGTCCTGGGCCATGGGATCATGGGCCATGATCTCGCCCTTGAAGACCCAGACCTTGACGCCGCAGGTGCCATAGGTGGTGTGGGACGTGACCTGGCCGTAATCGACATCGGCGCGCAGGGTGTGCAACGGCACCCGGCCCTCGCGGTACCATTCCATGCGCGCGATCTCGGAACCGCCGAGACGCCCGGAACAATTGATCCGGATACCCTGGGCGCCGAGCCGCATGGCCGACTGCACGGCGCGCTTCATGGCGCGGCGGAAAGCGACGCGGCGCTGCAGTTGCTGGGCGATGTTCTCGGCCACCAGCTGGGCGTCGATCTCGGGCTTGCGGATTTCGACGATATTGAGATGCACCTCACCGGCGGTCATCTTGGTGATTTCCTGGCGCAGCTTTTCGATGTCGGCGCCCTTCTTGCCGATGACGACGCCGGGCCGCGCGGTGTGGATGGTGATCCGCGCCTTCTTGGCCGGCCGTTCGATGACGATCTTGCCGATGCCGGCCTGGCTCAGGCGGTCCTTGAGGAATTTGCGGATCGCCAGATCCTCGTGGAGGAGATCGGCATAGTCCTCGTCGGCGTACCAACGTGAATCCCAGGTGCGGTTGATGCCCAACCGGAAACTGACTGGATTGACCTTCTGACCCATCAGACTGACTCCTCGCGTTCACGGACGATGACGGTAATGTTGCTGAACGGTTTCTCGATGCGGCCGGTGCGGCCACGGGCACGGGGGCGAAAGCGTTTCATCACCAGGGCCTTGCCGACACTGGCTTCGGCGACGAACAAGCGGTCAACATCAAGCTGATGGTTGTTCTCGGCATTGGCGATGGCGGATTGCAGGACAGCCGTGACGTGATGGGCCACCCGGCGCTTGGAAAATTGCAGCTCGGCCAGGGCATCGTCCGCATTGAGGCCCCTGATCGCCTGAGCCAGCAGATTGAGCTTGCGCGGGCTGGTGCGGATCATGTGGCCGAGGGCCGTCGCTTCATTTTCGGCCGCGCGGCGGGGTTTCGATCTCTTGCCCATGGTCAGATCCGCCTCGCCCGTTTGTCGGCGGTATGGCCGTGAAAAGTGCGGGTGGGGGCGAATTCGCCCATCTTGTGGCCGATCATGTCCTCGGTCACCAGCACCGGAATGAATTTCTGGCCGTTATAGACGCCGAATGTGAGCCCGACGAACTGGGGCAGAATGGTCGAGCGCCGCGACCATATCTTGATGACGTCGCTGCGTCCCGATCCACGCGATTGCTCCGCCTTCTTAAGAAGGTGACCATCGACGAACGGACCTTTCCAGACTGAACGTGCCACGCTTGCTCCTTCCTTACTTCTTCTTGTGCCGACGCCGCATGATCCATGCGTCCGACGGCTTCTTCTTGCGGGTGCGCTTGCCCTTGGTGGGCACGCCCCAAGGCGTGACCGGGTGACGGCCGCCCGAGGAGCGGCCTTCGCCGCCACCATGGGGATGATCGACCGGGTTCATGGCGACACCACGCACCGTCGGCCGGCGGCCGAGCCAGCGATTGCGGCCGGCCTTGCCGATCTTGATGTTCTTCTGGTCCGGGTTGGACACCGCGCCGACCGACGCCATGCAATTTTCGGTCACCATGCGCACTTCGCCGGACGAGAGCCGCAACTGCGCCCTGCCGGCGTCCTTGCCGATGAGCTGGGCATAGGTTCCCGCCGAGCGGGCGATCTGGGCGCCCTTGCCGGGCTTCATCTCGATATTGTGGATGATGGTCCCCACCGGCACGTTCTTGAGCGGCATGGCGTTGCCGGGCTGGATATCGACCCTGTCGCCGGCAATCACCTTGTCGCCGGCAACCAGGCGTTGCGGCGCCACGATATAGGCGAGCTCGCCGTCGGTATAACGGATCAGCGCGATGAAGGCGGTGCGGTTGGGATCGTATTCGATGCGCTCCACCGTCGCCTCCATGTCCCACTTGGTGCGCTTGAAATCGATCACGCGATAGCGCCGTTTGTGGCCACCGCCATGGTGGCGCACCGTAATGCGCCCGTGGTTGTTGCGCCCGCCGGTCCCGGTCAGGCCCTCGGTCAGTTTCTTGACCGGCTTGCCCTTCCACAGGCCCGAACGGTCGACCGTGACCAACTGGCGTTGTGAAGGCGTCGTCGGATTGTAGGTTCTCAGTGCCATGTGCCGCTCAGATCCTTGAAGTGACGTCGATCATCTCACCCTCGACCAGGGTGACGATGGCCTTTTTGAAATCGGCGCGCTTGCCCTTGCGGCCGCGAAAACGCTTGGTCTTGCCCCGTTGGCGCATGGTGTTCACCGCCTTGACCTTGACCTTGAACAGAATCTCCACCGCCGATTTGATCTCCGGCTTGGTGGCGGCGACCGGCACCCGGAAGGCAACCTGGTTGTGTTCCGAGGCCCGGGTGGTCTTTTCCGTGATCAACGGAGCCAGGATGATGTCGAACGGTTTGCCCTGGCCGAGCTCGACTTTCTTGCCGTGCGATCCCCTCATTTCAACCGCGCCTCCAGCTGCTCGATCGCATCCTTGGTGATCACCAAGGTGTCGCGCCGCAGAATGTCGTAGACATTGGCGCCCTGGCTGGGCAGCACATCGACATTGGGAATGTTTCCGGCGGCGCGGCGGAATTGGGGATCGGGTTCGGTGCCGGCGATGATCAGCACCGACGACCATCCCAGTTTGCCGAAACACGCGGCCAGCCCCTTGGTCTTGGCATCCTTGAACTCGGCGGCATCCACCACCACCAGCTTGCCGTCGGCCTGTTTGCTGGAAAGCGCCGATTTGAGAGCCAGCTTGCGGACCTTCTTGGGCAGCTTGTAGCCGTGGGACCGCACCACCGGCCCGAATGTGGTGGCGCCGCCGCGAAACTGGGAGATCCGGGTCGAGCCGATGCGGGCGCGGCCAGTGCCCTTTTGGCGGTAGGGCTTGGCCGTGGTGCCTCTGATATCGCTGATGCCCTTGGTCTTGTGGGTGCCGGCGCGGCGCTTGGCCAGCTGCCAGTTGACCATGCGGCTCAGGATGTCCTTGCGCACGGGCACGCCGAAGACGCCATCGTCGAGATCGACGGACCCCTTGTCCTTGTTGGCGAGATCGATGACTTTGCACTTCATCGCGATCAATCCTTGTCCACCGGCGCCGCTTCGGCCGCACCGGCATCATCATCTTTGGCATCTTCGTCCTTGGCGGTATCGTCCTTGGCGCCGCTGTCCCCGGAAGCTTCTTCTTCCGGCGGGGCTTCGGGTGCGTCTGGTGCATCTGCTGGTGCATCCGGCGCCGCCTGGCCGCCGCGGACACCCGCCGGGAACGGCGCCGCCTCGGGCACCGGCTTCTTCACCGCGTCCGAGATCATGACGAAGGAGCCCTTGGAGCCGGGCACCGAACCCCTGATCAGGATCAAGCCGCGGTCATCGTCGGTCGAGACGATTTCCAGGTTCTGGGTGGTGACCCGAGTGTCACCCATGTGCCCGGCCATCTTCTTGCCCTTGAACACCCGGCCCGGGTCCTGGCTGTTGCCGGTCGAGCCATGGGAACGATGGGAGATCGAAACCCCGTGGGAGGCCTCGAGCCCGGCGAAGCCATGACGCTTCATGGCCCCGGCGAAGCCCTTGCCGATGGTGATGCCGGCCACGTCGACCTTCTGGCCATCGACGAAATGGCCCGGGACGAGCTCGGTTCCGACCTCAACCATGGCGTCGTCGCTGACACGAAATTCCGCCAGCTTCACCTTGGGGGCGACCTTGGACTTGGCGTAATGGCCGCGCATGGGCTTGGCAACATTCTTGGCCTTGGCCTCGCCGACACCGAGCTGAAGGGCTGAATAGCCATTCTGCTCCTGGGTCCGGACCGAGACCACTTGGCAGTTGTCGACCTTGAGCACGGTCACCGGCACCTGCTTGCCGTCGTCGGTGAAGACGCTGCTCATGCCCAACTTCTGTGCGATCAATCCGGTTCTCATGCTCAAAACCCTCGGCCCACCCTAAAGCTTGATCTCGACATCGACGCCGGCGGCGAGATCGAGCTTCATCAGCGCATCGACGGTCTGCGGCGTCGGATCGAGGATATCGAGGAGCCGCTTGTGGGTCCTGATCTCGAACTGTTCGCGCGACTTCTTGTCGATGTGCGGCGAGCGCAACACGCAGTATTTGTCGATCTTGGTCGGCAATGGTATGGGGCCGCGGACCTGGGCCCCGGTGCGCTTGGCGGTGCTGACGATCTCGCTGGTCGACTGATCCAACAGCCGGTGATCGAAGGCCTTCAGGCGGATGCGTATGTTCTGGCTATCCATTATCTTCTCTTTTCTCCGCCTTTAAATCCTGTTTCCCAACCTATTCGATGATCTTGGCGACGACGCCGGCGCCGACGGTGCGGCCGCCCTCGCGGATGGCGAAGCGCAGACCCTCATCCATGGCGATCGGCACGATCAGCGCCACCTTCATCGACGCGTTGTCTCCCGGCATCACCATCTCGGTGCCGTCCGGCAGCTCGATCTCGCCGGTCACGTCCGTGGTCCGGAAGTAAAACTGCGGCCGGTACTTGGTGAAAAACG
>CBDUSV010000063.1:0-11402 GCA_965369885.1 uncultured bacterium | reverse complement strand
CTTCGTTCAGACCTCGGCCACCCTGGCGCGGCGCCGCACCCTCGAATTCCTCCAGGCCCATATCGGCTGAGGGGCACGAAAAAATGGCCCCGGAGACCGGAGCCATTTTCGTGAAAATCAATATGTACCCTAGAGCGCCTTTTCGGCCTGGCGTTCGGGGGTGAAATAGTCCCGGTTGTTGAGGGCGCCCTTGCCCAGCACGACGATGCGGTCGCCGGGATGCTTGACCTGGTACATCAGCGCCGGGGCGTCGGTGTGGTTGTAGAGTTGATAGTACTCGCCATTGGCGACGAGAACGCAGTCGCCTTCGCCCAGCACGCTCTCGGTGACCGGGCCATCTTCTGATTCCATGGTGCGGACAGTCAACTCGCCCTTGAGCATCAGGAAGGATTGGCTCGACCCGGCATGATAATGGAATTCGTTGTTGGCACCGGGCTGATAGGCGTTGAGCGCGATCAGCAGGTCCTTTTCCTTGGACAGCAGGATGCGCCTGCGCGGCCGGTCCAAATTGTCGAGATCGACATTGTCGGAAATTCTCATGACTGAAGCCATTTATCTTCCTCCCAGGGTTTAGGGTATGAACCAAGGCCTGCCGCTTAGGGGCAGGCAGAACATGGGGCCAGGATACTACAGACCCTACATCGCCGCCAGCACCCGAAGCGCGCATGCGGTGCCGTTCTCGTCGGCGGCCTGGTTGTAGGATGGCCGGCCCTTGCCGGTGAAGCCGTGGGCGCAGTCGGGATAGACCACGATCTCCACATTGTCCTTGCCGGCCAGGGCCGCCTGGATACTTTCCACCTCTTCCATGGGGATCTGGGGATCGACGCCGCCGAAATGCAGCGTCATCGGGCATTCCACCTTGCCGGCCTCATCGGTATGGGCGCCGATATAGGTGCCGTGGAACGAGATCGCGGCATCGATGCCCAAGCGGCTCGCCGCCAGGAAGGCGTAGCGCCCGCCGAAACAGAACCCCATGACCGCGGCCTTGCCGGTGCATTCATCGCTCGCCTTGAGCCCCGCCATGACGTCGCCGAGATCGCGGACGCCTTGGTCGACATCGAAATTCTTGTAGCGCCCCTGGGCCTTGTTGCGGTCTTCCTCGTCGCGGCCCAAGGGACCAGGGACGGTGCGCCAGAACATGTCGGGCGCGGCGACGGTATAGCCCTTGGCGGCATAGAATTCGGCGGTGTCGCACACATCGGGCGCGACGCCGAAGATCGCCGGCACCAAGATGAGGCCGGGACCGGAACCGGTTTGGGGCACGAAGAGCTCGGTGGGGATGGCGCCGCCGTCGGCGGCGGCGAATTCGATCGATTGGCGTGTCATGTGTTCTCCTACTTGGCTGAGTTAGGGGCTGAGTTAGGGGCTGAGTTAGCTCAACACCACGTCCTCGCCCGCTTCGGTGCGGCCGTGGCGCATAAAGAACCCCAGCGCCTTGAGCGCCGGTTCGTCACTGGAAACGAACAGGATGGCATCGGCGTCATGATTGACATGTTCGAACCATTCGCCGCCGGGCACGCAGAAGGTGTCGAACGGCTCCCAGTCGAAGAGCTGATCGCCGATTTGAGTTTGCCCGGTGCCCTGGAACACGGTGAAAATCAGGCTGGCGCTTTGGCGCTGGGCCAGGGTGCGCTCGCCCGGACGCAGCAATTGGGCGAAAAACGTCATGGTGGTATAGGGCGCCCGGCCGGTCACCGGGTCGATATATTCGACCAGAATGCCGTCATAGGGGCTGCCATCGTGATCCCTGAGATCGCCTAGAAGCGCCTGGGTTTCCTCCCAGCGGTAGACATACATGGGCGATGAATTGCCGGCGCCGCGGTGGTGCGAGACGATGCGCGGCCTGAGGCCGCCCTTACCGTAGATGCGCTTGGAATAGTCCAGCGGGAAGCGCGCGGTCTGGATGTCTTTCTTGATCTTTTCGCCGCCTTCCTCTTCCGAATAGTCGCATTCGAAATAGGTCGCGTTGAGGCTATTGACCAACGGCATGTCGAGGACGCTGAGATTGATGGCGCCGGCGTCGCCCTCATTGCCGTGATTGTGCCAGGTGTCGTGGGGCGTCAGCACCAAATCGCCGGGACCGAAGATGATGTTCTCGCCCTCGACGCAGGTGAAATTGGTGTTGCCGGTGAGCCCGAAGCGGATGGCGTTGGGCGAATGGCGGTGGGCCGGCGCAATCTCGTTGGGGTTGTTGATGCGGTAGGCGGCGAACAGCGTCGTGGTGGTGGCGATGGCGCCACCGAGGCCGGGATTGGTCATGATCAGCGACCGCCGCTCGGATTCGTACATATCGATGAGCTCCGCCGCCTTGATCAGGGCGGGCTCGATATCGCGGAACTTCCAGATGTGGGGCACCGCCTTGGAATAGAATTTGAGCCGCTCGATGGCGTCGTGCTCGACCTCGTTGTCCTGGGCCCAGAATTCGAACAGATGGAGCGCCCGGGTGGTCTCGTGCAGTGCCGCCAGTTCCTTGGCGCGGTTGTCACCACCCTTGGGGTGCAGGGTATTGGATGGCGCTGCCATGGCGTTCTCCCGATACTGGCCGATACTGGCCGATTCTGGCCGATTGCCGGTGATTTTGTGAAGCGCTACGGGGGGGCTGTCAAGGCCCTGTGGACCGGCCCGCCAGCAAGCCCCCTGAAATCGGCCATGAAATTGTGACCGCGGGGGCTAACATCGCCTCTCAACCGCAAGGTATGGGAATATCACTGCCATTTTTTTAACCATTGATCACTACAATTCCCCCCGGAAAACGCAGTGAAACCGGTCATGACCAGCACGGAAACAACGGTTAGTACGCTCCCTAAGGGACAGATTGGCCACCCCGGCACCGGTGGCGGCGATAGCTGGCGCTATCACAAGAAATTGTTCCGCTGCAAGCTGTGCTGGAAGATCGCGCTGGCGGTGCTGTTCTCCATCCTGATCATCGAAGCCGCCATCCTGATCCCGTCCTACAAGAACTACGAACGCGACCAGTTGCGCCGGCTCGATAAGGTCGGCCTCGCCACCGTGACCTCCGGCGTCGCGGTGCTGGGGGACCTCGACCCCGGGAAATTGCTGTCGGTGGGCAGGCGGCTCAATCGTGGCGGCCACGTCCTCGGCGGCGCGGTTTATGACGCAGATGGTTATTTTATCGGTGCTTTCGGAGATACGCCGCTCCTCACCCCCGGAATCGTCAGTGGCGGAGCCCCGGCCAAGTCACGGCTCGATGACGGCCGCGTTTACGAAGTGCTGTGGCCGCCATCACGGACTGGCCTGCCCTATACCATTGTCGGGCGCCTCAATTCCCAACCCATCAAGGCCGAACTGGTGGCTTTCCTGTTTCGCATCATGGGATTGGTGCTGTTGATCTCGGGTTTCGTCTGCGTCGCCACCATGGCGGTGCTCGGCAAGTTGGTGCTGAGGCCGCTTTTGGAGTTGCGCGCCAATCTGATCGCCGCCAGCGAGAATCCCGCCAATCCCGAGGACTATGCCGTCGCCGTTCGCCACAATGACGAATTCGGCGATGTGGTCGAAAGGTTCAACGAACTCCTGCATCTGATCTCCCGCTCGCACCAGTCGGAGATGCGCCGCGTCATCGCCATGGCCGACGACAGTCTCGACGCCATCGTCGCTTTCGACGGCGCCAAGCGCATGGTCTATGGCAACAAATCGGCGATCGAGCTTTGCGGTTTCAAGGACGCCGAGGCCATGATCCGGGCCGGAGCGCCGCATCTTTCCATTGTGCCGGACAGCGCCTTGAAATCCCTACCGGAATTGCTTGCCAATGGTTCGTTCTCGGGCGAAGCCCTGGTGTCCACCGGCGCCGAGATGATCCCCTGCCTGGTCAGCGCCAACCGGCTGCTCGACGGCAACGGCAAGGCGATGCTGTATTACGCCAGCCTCAGGGACATCCAGGAGATTCGCGACCAGCGCGAGGAACTGCAAAGGCAGAATCTCGAACTGGTGGCGGCCAACCGCGCCAGGACCGAGTTCCTGGCCAATATCAGCCACGAACTGCGCACGCCGCTCAACGCCATCATCGGATTTTCCGAAATCATGGGAAAGCAGCTGTTCGGGCCCCTGGGCAATGCCAAATATGAAGACTACACCTCCGATATCCACAATAGCGGCACCCATCTGTTGAAGATCATCAACGACATTCTCGATCTATCCAAGATCGATGCCGGCAGCATTGAACTGATCGAAGAGGTCATCGACGTCACCAATGTGGTGAAATCCGCTTTGCGTCTGATCGAACACCGGGCCCGGGACGCCGAGGTGCGCGTGGTCACCGAATTCGCCGATGGGCTGGCGTGGCTGAACGCGGACCAGCGCATCGTCAAGCAGATCATCATGAACCTGTTGTCCAATGCGGTGAAATTCACCCCCCCGGGAGGCAACTTCGTGGTCTCGGCGGGCCTCGGCGGCGATGGCCGGCTCACCATCACGATCGCCGATAGCGGCATCGGCATCGCCACCGAAGACATCCCCCGGGCGCTGAGCCGTTTCGGCCAGGTCGAGGGCGATATCGCGCGCCGCTTTGAGGGCACCGGGCTCGGGCTGCCCCTGGTCAAGGAATTTGTCGAACTCCACGGCGGCACCTTGGCCCTGGAAAGCACCATCGGCGAAGGCACCACCGTCATCATCGCCTTTCCCGCCTCGCGCACGGTTTCCCGTAAAATAACCGCCTGATCCGGCACACCGGCCCACAAGCGGGCCAAAGTGGCCAAAAAGGCCCAATTCCGCCCATCCGGGGCCTGATCAGTCCCCTTTTTTGCCCTCAAAACCCTTGACAAACCCGGCATTTACGCCATTTTAAATAAATCAGACCAATTTAGTCATATTTAGCGCCGGACAGCGCTGGACATGGGAAAATGATCAAGCTCAGCAGATTGGCCGATTACGGCGTGGTCCTCATGACCCGCATGACCGAAGACACCGACGGGGTGCACAACACCCTCGATATGTCGGTGGCCACCGGCTTGCCGACGCCGACCGTCAGCAAGGTTCTGGCGACCCTGGCGCGCAATGGACTTCTGGTCTCGGTGCGCGGCGCCAAGGGCGGCTACCGGCTGGGGCGGACGCCCAGGGGCATTTCCGTCGCCGACATCATCATCGCCATCGACGGCCCCATCGCGCTGACCCAATGCATCGAGCATAGCGGCGACTGTGAAGTCGAATCCTTGTGTCCGTCGCGCAGCGGCTGGCATCTGATCAACTCCACCGTGCGCGAGGCGCTGGAACAGGTCAGCCTGGCCGACCTCGAGGCCAAGATGGTCATGTTCCCGCCCCTGGACAACGAAGACGAGTTTCCGAGGAACCAGGGATGACTGTGACGGCAGAAACCAAGGAGACCATCAGCGCGGTCACCGACGGCGAATACAAATACGGCTTCGTCACCGAGATCGAATCCGAAAAGCCGCCGAGGGGCCTCAGCGAGGACATCGTGCGTTACATCTCGGCCAAGAAGAAAGACCCGGCTTGGCTGTTGGACTGGCGGCTCAAGGCCTATCGCCACTGGACCGCCCTGGACGGGGGCGAGCCCGGCTGGGCCAATATCAGCCACGCGCCGATCGACTTCCAGAACGCCTATTACTTCGCCGCGCCAAAGACCACGGAGGCCCCCAAGAGCCTCGACGAGGTCGATCCCGAATTGCTGGCGACCTACGAGAAGCTCGGCATCCCCCTGCAGGAGCGCTCTCGTCTTGCCGGCGTCGCCGTCGATGCGGTGTTCGACAGCATTTCCGTCGCCACCACCTACAAGGACAAGCTCGCCGAGCTCGGCATCATATTCTGTTCGTTTTCCGAGGCGGTGAGGGAACACCCGGACATGGTGCGAAAATATCTCGGCTCCGTGGTGCCCTACACCGACAATTTCTACGCCACCCTCAATTCGGCGGTGTTCTCCGACGGCTCCTTCGTCTACATCCCCCCCGGAGTGCGCTGCCCGATGGAGCTTTCGACCTATTTCCGCATCAACGCCGCCGAGACCGGCCAGTTCGAACGCACCCTGATCATCGCCGATAAGGGCAGTTACGTCAGCTATCTCGAAGGCTGCACCGCGCCGATGCGCGACGAACACCAGTTGCACGCCGCCGTGGTCGAACTCATCGCCCTCGACGATGCCGAGATCAAATATTCCACGGTGCAGAACTGGTATCCCGGCGACAAGGACGGCAAGGGCGGCATCTACAATTTCGTCACCAAGCGCGGGCTTTGCGGTGGCGCCAACGCCAAGATTTCCTGGACCCAGGTCGAGACCGGATCGGCCATCACCTGGAAGTATCCGTCGGTCTTGCTGCAAGGCGACAACTCGACCGGCGAGTTCTTTTCCGTCGCCATCACCAACAACCACCAGCAGGCCGACACCGGCACCAAGATGATCCATCTCGGCCGCAACACCTCGTCGACCATCATCTCCAAGGGCATCTCGGCGGGGCTGAGCCAGAACACCTACCGCGGCCTGGTGCGCATCAACCCCAAGGCCGACGGCGCCCGCAACTTCACCCAGTGCGATTCGCTGCTGATCGGCGAGGACTGCGGCGGCCACACCGTGCCTTACATCGAGGTCCGCAATCCCACGGCCCAGGTCGAGCACGAGGCGACCACGTCCAAGATCAACGACGAACAATTGTTCTATTGCCGCCAGCGCGGCCTTTCCACCGAGGACGCGGTGTCCCTCATCGTCAACGGCTTCTGCAAGGAGGTGCTGCAGAAGCTACCCATGGAATTTGCCGTCGAGGCCCAGAAGCTCCTGGAAGTCAGCCTCGAAGGCAGCGTCGGCTAACCACGGTAACAGTGCCACATGCTTGAAATAAAAAATCTGCACGTCTCCATCGATGGCGAGGACATCCTCAGGGGCCTCGATCTCAGCGTCCAAGCCGGCGAAATCCACGCCATCATGGGGCCGAACGGATCGGGCAAGAGCACGCTGGCCAATGTGCTGTCGGGCCGCGAAGGCTATGAGGTCACCAAGGGCGAGGTCTCGTTCCAGGGCCGCGACCTGCTCGCCATGACGCCGGAGGAACGCTCCCGGGCCGGTGTTTTCCTCGGCTTCCAGTATCCGGTGGAGATCCCCGGCGTCGCCGGATCGGTGTTCGTCAAGGCCGCGGTCAACGCCGTGCGCAAGGCCCGCGGCGAGGTGGAATTCGACGCCATGGAATTCCTCATGCGCGCCCGGGAAAAGCTCGGGATGCTGAAGATGGACGAGAGCTTCATTTCACGGCCGATCAATGTGGGCTTTTCCGGCGGCGAGAAGAAGCGCAACGAAATCTTCCAGATGGCGATGCTGGAGCCAACCCTGGCGGTGCTCGATGAAACCGATTCCGGGCTCGATATCGATGCCCTTCGCATCGTCGCCGAGGGCATCAACAGCCTGCGCGCGCCGGACCGCGCCACGATCCTGATCACCCACTACCAGCGCTTGTTAGATTACGTGCTGCCGGACCGCATCCATATCCTGGCGGCGGGCCGCATCGTCGAGACCGGCGGCAAGGAATTGGCGATCATGCTGGAACAGAAGGGCTACGCCGCCTTCGGCATCGATGCCGACACCGCCGTGCCATCATGACAAGCCCCCAAACCCAATCAGATGCCGCCACTCGCGAGGCCGCCCGCTTCGCCGCCATTGAGGCCGCCCTGCCGGGCGCCGAGCTTGCCTGGCTGGCGCAACTGCGTACCGGCGCCATGGAAGATTTTGCCGCCCGGGGCTTTCCCAACCCGCGCATCGAGGAATGGAAATTCACCAACCTTTCGAACCTGGCCGCTTGCGACTTCACCGAGCCCGCGGCCGGCATCGCGGCGCCGCCGATGGCGGCGCTCACACCCCTGGCCATCCCCGGCGCCGCCGCCCGGCACATGACCTTCGTCAATGGCCGCTACCGCGCCGAGCTTTCCGACAACGGACCGATGTCGCTGCCCATCACCATCACCTCCCTGGGCCAAGCACTGCGTGAGGACCCGGACGGCATGGCCTTACATCTTGGCTCCGCCATCAGCTTCGAGAATGGCCGCGCCCGGGCGCTGGATAGCCTGAACGCCGCCTTCATGGCCGACGGCGCCGTGATCCGCCTGGCCCAAGGCGTCGAGGCCACCCGCCCGATCCATCTGCTCTTTCTAGGCGAGCCCGAGACATCTGAAACACCTAACAGCATGGGACAGGCGGCGGTCCATGTGCGCAATTTCATCATCGCCGAGGCCGGCGCCAAGGCCACGGTGGTCTGCACCTTTGCCGGGCTCGGCGGCGGCGCTTACTGGACCAACGCGGTGACCCACATGATCTGCGCAGACGGCGCCGCCATCGACCATTTCACCATTCAGAAGGAGGCCGCCGGCGCCTATCACACCGGCGTCACCGAGGTGACCCTGGACCGCGGCGCCCAATACCGCAGCTTCGTGATGTCGGTGGGCGCGTCCCTCGCCCGCCACGAGATCGCGGTGCGCCTTGATGGTCCTGATTGCGTCTGCCGGCTCGACGGCATTGCCCTGGCCCGTGGCCGCCAGCATCTTGACAATACCACCCGCGTCGACCACGCGGCGCCCGGCGGCACCACCACTGAAAATTACAATTGTGTCGCCGACGGCCACGCCCACACCGTGTTCCAGGGCAAGATCCGCGTCGCGCCCCATGCCCAAAAAACCAATGCCGATCAGACCAACCGCAATCTGTTGCTGTCGCCCGGCGCCGTCACCGACAGCAAGCCGGAACTGGAAATCCTGGCCGACGATGTGCGCTGCAGCCACGGCGCGACGGTCGGCGAGCTCGACAAGGACGCCTTGTTCTATCTGCGCTCGCGCGGGCTCGACGAGGCCTCGGCGCGGGGCCTTCTGGTCGAGGGTTTCGTCGCCGAACTCATCGATGGGGTCGACAATGTGGCGTTGCGCGAGCATTTGCGCCGCACCCTCAATGAATGGCTGAGCGCGGAGACGGCCCCGGGCGATGGCATGGGGGCCGGATCATGACCGAGTCGGCCCAACCCCTCGGCCCCATGGCAACGGCGGGCGAAGCCCCGGCGTTCGACGCCACGCTCGCGCGTGCCGACTTCCCGATTTTCCGGCGCCCGGTCCATGGCAAGCCCCTGGTGTTCCTCGACAGCGCCGCCAGCGCCCAGAAGCCCCAAGCTGTCATCGACGCGGTGAAATATTGCTACGAGGCCGAATACGCCAATGTCCACCGCGGCGTCTATTGGCTCAGCGCCCGGGCCACCGAGGCGGTGGAAGGCGCCCGTGCCAAGGTCCAGGCCTTCCTCAATGCCGCCTCGGCAAGCGAAATCATCTTCGTGCGCGGCACCACCGAGGCCATCAATCTGGTGGCCTCAAGTTTCGGCCGCGGCCTGATGTCGGCCGGCGACGAGGTGGTGATTTCGGCCATGGAACACCATTCCAACATCGTTCCCTGGCAGATGCTGCGCGACAGTACCGGCATCGAACTCCGCGTCGCGCCGATCAACGACGCCGGCGAATTGATCATGGAGGAGTTCGAGAAGCTTCTGGGCCCGCGCACCAAGCTGGTCGCCATCACCCAGGTCTCCAATGCGCTGGGCACAGTGGTCGATCTTGACGCCATCATCCGCCTCGCCCACGGCCATGGCGCCCGGGTGCTGGTCGATGGCGCCCAATCGGCGCCCCATGGCGCCATCGACGTCCAGGCGCTCGACTGTGATTTCTTCGCCTTTTCCGGCCACAAGCTCTATGGCCCCAGCGGCATCGGCGTGCTTTACGCCAAGGCCGAGCTGTTGGACGCCATGCCGCCTTATCAGGGCGGCGGCGAGATGATCCGCTCGGTCAGCTTCGAGAAAACCGAATATGCCCCGCCGCCATTCAAATTCGAGGCCGGCACCCCCAACATCGCCGGCGCCGTCGGCCTCGGCGCCGCCATCGACTATATTTCGGCCCTTGGCCTTGCCGGCATCGGCGCCCATGAACGCGCCCTGCTGGATCAAGCCACCCAGCGGCTCGAGGCCATCAACCGGGTGCGCATCATCGGCACCGCCAAGCACAAGGCGTCGGTGCTGTCCTTCACCCTTGACGGCGTCCACCCCCACGACATCGGCACCATACTCGACAGTGAAGGCGTCGCTGTGCGCACCGGCCATCACTGCGCCCAGCCGGTGATGGAGCATTTCGGCGTGACGGCGACGGCGCGGGCCTCGTTCGCCCTTTACAACACCACAGACGACATCGACGCCCTGGTGGCGGGCCTGGAAAAAGTGCGGGAGATATTCGGTCCATGAACGATTTGCGTGAACTCTACCAGGAGGTCATCCTCGACCACGCGCGCCAGCCCAGGAACTTCGGCAGGCCCGATCCGTGCAACCGCGAGGCCGAAGGCTACAACCCGCTGTGCGGCGACCGGGTCAACATCTATCTCCAGCTTGCGGGCGACACCATCCAAGAGGTGTGTTTCGAGGGCACCGGCTGCGCCATTTCGTTGGCGTCGGCCTCGCTGATGACCGAGATGCTGAAGGGCAAGAGCATCGACGACGCCCGGGCGCTGTTCGGCCGCTTCCACGACGCCATGGCCGGCGACGGGGCAGATAACATGGAAACACTCGACAAGCTGGCGGTACTTTCCGGCGTGCGCGAATTCCCCATGCGGGTCAAATGCGCGACGCTGGCCTGGCACACCTTCACCGCGGCGCTGGACCAAGCCTCCGGCACCGTTGTGACCGAATGAATGACGGAGGGAGACATGAGCGAAACTGACAGCACGGAACTCCGCGACAGCGTCATCAAGGCTTTGGCGCTGGTATACGACCCGGAGATCCCGGTCAATATCTATGAGCTCGGCCTGATCTACGACGTCATCGTCAATGATGACAACAATGTCGAGATCAACATGACCCTGACCTCGCCCCATTGCCCGGTGGCGGAATCCATGCCCGGCGAGGTCGAGCACCGCGCCCGGTCGGTAGATGGCGTCGGCGACGTCAAGGTCAATCTGGTGTGGGACCCGCCCTGGAACCCGGGCCGCATGTCGGAAGCCGCGCGCCTAGAACTTGGAATGATGTAAGGTGGAGATGAAACCATGGCACCCCCAGTGAAACCCATCACCCTGACCGATGCCGCGGCGGACCGCGTCAAGGCTATTCTCGCCAAGTCCGAAACCCCCATGATCGGCGTCCGCATCGGCGTCGATTCCAAGGGATGCTCGGGCCAGTCCTACGTCATGGACTATGCCGAGGAGAAGGGCCCCCACGACGAGATCATCGTGGACAAGGGCATCACCATCCTGATCGACCCCAAGGCGACCCTGTTCATCTTCGGAACCGAGATCGACTATGTGGAGGAAAAGCTGGAATCCGGCTTCGTGTTCCGCAATCCCAACGAGACCGGGCGCTGCGGCTGCGGCGCCTCCTTCACGGTCTAAACGGGCACGGTGTAAACTGGCGCGATCTAAACGGGTACGGTGTAAACGGGCA
>CBDUSV010000062.1:0-11719 GCA_965369885.1 uncultured bacterium | reverse complement strand
GCCGGTCCACTGCCGCTTGGAGCTAAGTCATCCACGTTATGCCCGCTTCTGGCAATAAGCAGATATTTTCAAGGTACGGCAAACACTGCATTTCCGTACAGTTCATTTATCTCGCTAGAACCAACTCTTGATTTCAAACTGAGACACTACCTAAGCCATGGCGGTGTTGACCGTCCCATCAAGGTAGCCGATGCTAGCGCCCCCTGACGGCACCGGAGATGAGAAAACATGGATTACGACCTGGCCAACCCACCGCTTCGGACCTTTCTCGACCACCGGGAGGGTTTCGGCGACGGCAATGATTCGCCCCGGGCCTATCTGGAGGACTGCATCGCCCGCATCGAGGAGTTGGACGGCGAGGTCAAGGCCTTCGTCGTCTTGAACCTGTCCGGCGCCCGCGAGGCCGCCGACGCCGCGGCCGAACGCTACCGGGCCGGGGCGCCGCTCTCGGCCATCGACGGCATGCCGATCGGCATCAAGGACATCATCGAGACCCGCGACATGCCGACCCAGATGGGCTCGCCGATCTATGACGGCTGGCATTCGCACCGCGACGCCGCCACCGTCCGCGCCCTGCGCGAGGCCGGCGCCGTCATCATCGGCAAGACCGTGACCACCGAATTCGCCACCACCACGCCTGGGCCGACCCACAACCCCTTCGATGCCGCGCGCACCCCGGGGGGCTCGTCCAGCGGCTCGGCCGCCGCGGTCGGCGTCGGCATGATCCCCGCCGCCCTCGGCACCCAGGTGGTGGGCTCGATCCTGCGCCCGTCGAGCTATTGCGGCTGCATCGGCTTCAAGCCCACGGTGGGCGCCATCAACCGTGGCGGCAGCCACGACGCGCTGTCGCAAAGCTGCCACGGCGTCATCGCCGCCAGCCTGGCCGACAACTGGGCGGTGATGCGCGCCATGGCCGACCGCGCCGGCGGCGATCCCGGCTATCCCGGCCTGATGGGCGCGGACGCCCTGGCCACGGCGGTGCGTCCCGGCAAACTGATCCGCCTCGACACCGGCGGCTGGAGCAATGTGGAAGACGTCGCCAGGGACCAGTTCGAGGCCACCATTGAGCGTCTGGCCGCGGCCGGGGTCGAGATCATCACGCGCAGCGATGACGCCGCGGTCGAGGCCCTGGAAGCCGCCATCCGGGACGCGACGCCCATAACCCGCGTCGTCAATGCCTGGGAATCGCGCTGGCCGTTGAATGACTATCGCGACCGGGAGGTCGACCAACTCAGCTCCCACATGCATAAGAGGCTCGACCAGGCCGAGGCCATGACGCTCGATGATTACCGTGCCTCCCTGGGCGAGCGCGAAGCGGCGCGGGACGCCTGGCGCGGCCTTGCCGCCGCCGCCGACGGCTTCGTGACCCTGGCGGCGACCGGCCCGGCGCCGCTGGGGCTCGCCAGCACGGGCGATTCGACCTTCAACTCCACCGCGTCCCTGTTGGGGGTACCGGCGATCACCCTGCCGGTGATGGAAGCGGACGGCCTGCCCCTGGGGCTTCAGCTGCTGGGCTTCCACGACGGCGACGAAAAGCTCTTCGCCCACGCCGGCTGGGTGATGCAGGCGTTGGGTTAGGGGCGGGGGTTAGTCGAGTTTCATCTCGGCGACGCGGCGCATGGCGGCGATCATCGAGGTCTTGAGCATGAATTGCCGCGCCCGGGCCTTATCGCCGGCGATGAGGATGGGGTCATTACTGTTAATGATCGGTAATCCTTACGGGTAATCCTTGCTGGGTGTCGTGACAGGCCGAGTTCAGGTGTCGGGCGCCTTTGATGGGTCCGGTGGGTCCGGGTCCGGCGCCGGCGATGTTGGCGCCGTGGCCTCGCCGCCATCCTCGGCGATCTTGCCACCGAACAAGCGGATCAGCCAGGCGAAGACCTTGCGGATGCCGCGCCAGATCTTGGGCAGCAGATAGATCATCAAGGCGATGAAGAGGATCAGGAGGATGAGGAATATCACCGGATGTTTTACGGCCGCCCACATCCCGGCGATGACGGCGATGTCCTCGGTGATCGACGCGCCCCAATTGGTGAAGGGTTCAGGCGAGGCGTTGATCAGAACCCGCGAGCCCGCCTTGGTGCAGTGGCTCGCCGCCGCCAATGAGCCACCGATGATCGCGGCGGCCACTTCGGTGGCGGCACCGAGATCGCCGACGGCGCCGGCCGCCAGCACCGCGCCGGCGGGGATGCGGATGAAGGTGTGGACCGAATCCCAGGCGGTATCGACGCCGGGCACCTTGTCGGCGAAGAACTCGACGCAATACATGAAGCCGGCGGCGCCGATGACCACCGGGTTGGCGAGGACGGCGAGATCCGGCGGCAGCACGATATTGCCGGTGGCGCCGAGGATGCCAAGGGTGGCGAGCGCGGCATAAAGGTTGATGCCGCTGGCCCAGGCGGCGCCCATGGAGAGCGCGATGATCTCAATGATGCCCATACTTCACTCCGCAATCAAAACGAAGAGCAAACAGTATGACCCATGGACGCGGTCCTGGGCTATAATGATTTGATTACATACTAGTTACTGTAAGGAGAGGGGACAATGGCACTCAAGCTCGTCCGCACCGGGCATTTGGTTCTCAGGGTCAAGGACATGGAACGCTCAAAACGCTTCTTCACCGAGGTTCTTGGCCTCAAAGTGGTGGGCGTGAACCGGCGCAACATGGTCTTTTTCAGCAGCGATTTCGACGACAACCACCATATGCTGGCGCTCGCCGAGGCCAAGGACAAGGACCTCACCGATCCGGCGCCGGATTCCCAGCTCGGGATGGAGCATGTGGCCTATGAGCTCGAATCCTTCGCCGCGCTGCAGGAGGCTTACCGCACCTTCAAGGAAAACGATGTCATCATTGACCACACCGTGTGGCACGGCGTCACCAAGAGCATCTATTTCCTCGATCCCGACGGCAACAGGCTCGAGGTCTATTGCAACGTCCCGGCCAGCCAGTATGAGGGCGCCGTTGAATACCATTTCGGATCCTACGGCTCGCTCGAGGCCGAGCTTGAAGGCGCGCCCCAGAAGCCGGGCAGCGTCGCGCCGTAAATTTTCTTAATGAACCAGCAGCACCGGGCAGGTCAGGGAATCCAGGTTCTCGGCGGCGTCGCCGGACTCGAGCAACGGGCTCGCCGCGTGGATGACTAAGATGCCGCTTTGGGTCCTGGCCAGGGCGGCGCAAATGTTGGTGATGCGTGCGCGCTTGACATGGTGGAAGGTGAGGGGAACATCCTCATGGGAGAGCCTTCTGGCGGCGGCCTCGCCGAGCCGGTTCGCGGTTTCTTCGTCCTCGGCCACCAATAGCACCGTCACTTGGTCCTGAAGATCGCGGGCCATGGCCGCGGCGGTCCTGAGCGCCGCCTCGGCGCCTTCCGAGCCGTCATAGGCGACGGCGACCGGGCCTTTGAGTCGGGTGCCGCGGCGCATCATCAACACCGGGCGCGGCGCATGGGCGGCGATGGCGCGGGCGCTTCTGCCGAGGCGTGAGCCCATTTCCGCCGGGCGCGAAGACCAGCCGATGATGACGAGATCGGAATCGTTCGCCGCCGCCACCACTTCCTCTTCGACGCGGCCCCTTGTCACCCGGTAGGACCAACGCACCCCGGCCCGGCCCGCCGCCTTCTCGAGGGCGCGCTTGGCCTCCGCGGCCTGGGCCTTGAGCCCGAATTCGATCATCTCCTCGTCGATTTCCCCGCCGCGGCCGGTGCGCCGGTTGATGTGGCGCGCCACCGGCAAGGCGCCGAGCCGAACCATGTTGATGTCCTCGACGAACAGTCCCATGACTTCGGAATGGAGCCGCATCGCCAAATCGGTGGCTTCTTCCAGGGCCGCCAGGCTGTGGGCGGAAGCATCCAGCGCCACCAGGATGCGGCGGATGGCACGGTCGCGGTGGCGGTCATTGCCGCCTTCGCGCCCATCGGGTGGCCGCGCCATCAGTCATCCCCTTTCTTCGGACGGCGGCGCTGGGTGAAGGCGCGCGCCATGTCGGCGTACCCGACCAACGCCGCCTCGACCCGGCCATTGATGGAGCGAGCCGGGAATTTGCCGTTCTTGCCACGGGCGCCGGCGGGGATGCCGGTTAAGACCTCGATGCCCTCATCGATGGTTGTTATCGGCCAGATATGGAATTGGCCCTCGGCCACGGCGGCGATGACATCGCCGCGCAACATGAGATGCTTGACGTTCGATGCCGGGATCATCACGCCCTGTTCACCGCTGAGGCCGTCGGCCATGCAGATGTCGAAGAAGCCCTCGATCTTTTCGTTGGCGCCGCCGATGGGCTGGACCTGGCCCAGCTGATTGACCGACCCGGTGACGGCGATGGACTGCTTGATCGGCGCCTCGGCCAGGGCCGATAAGAGGGCGTAGAGCTCGGTGGAAGAGGCCGAATCGCCGTCGATGCCGCCATAGGATTGTTCGAACACCAGGCTTGCCGAAAGCGACAGCGGCCGGTCTTGGCAATAGCGCGCGCCGAGAAAGCCGGACAATATCAGCACGCCCTTGGAATGGAGCGGCCCGCTGAGTTCGACCTCGCGTTCGATGTCCACAACCTCGCCCTTGCCGAGGCGCACCCGCGAGGTGATGCGGCTGGGCCGGCCGAAGGAGAAATCGCCAAGCTGAAGCACCGCGAGGCCGTTGACCTGGCCCGTCACCGCGCCCTTGGTGTCGATGAAGATGGTCTTGCGGGTGATCTGTTCGTAGGAGCGTTCGCGCAGGCGGTCAAGGCGGTGGATTTTCGCGTCGATGGCCTTTTGCACATCATCCACCGAGACCACGGTCTCGCCATTGTCGGACGTCCAGTAATCGGCCTCGCGCAGAAGATCGGCGAGAGAGCGCATATGGGTCGAAATCTTTTCGGAATCGCCGGCGGTGCGCGACGCATGTTCGATCACCCGGGCCACCGCCGAACGGTTGAAGGGCTTGAGCTTCTCAACGCGGATGACATCGGCGATCAGGCGCGCATACAGCTTCATGTTGTCGGGGCGGCGGTCCATTTCCTCCTCGAAATCGACCGCCACCTTGAACAGTTCGCTGAAATCGGGGTCGTGCTGGCACAGCAGGTAATAGAGCATGCGGTCGCCGATCAGCACGACCTTGACGTCAAGCGGCACCGGTTCCGGCTCGAGGGAGACCGAGGATACCAGGCTCAGTATCTTGGCCAGGGACTCGATGCGGATCTCGTGGGACTTCAACGAGCGCTTGATCTCCTCCCAGGCATATGGCGTGGTCAGGACCTTGCGGGCATCGAGGATGAGATAGCCGCCATTGGCGCGGTGCAAGGCACCTGGCTTGATCAGGGTGAAGTCGGTCATCATGGCGCCGAACTGGGAGAGATGTTCGATCGATCCGATGAGATTCTGCAGGTTGGGGTGGTCCTCATAGACCACCGGCGCGCCTTGGGACTTGCCATGGTCGACCATGAGGTTGACCTTGTAGCGGCGCAGGAACGATTCGGGGCTCTGGGCCTGGGGCATCGCCATGGCGATGGCGGCCTCGGGGGTGCCGTCCTCGGGCGCCAGGAACTTATCAAGATTTTCGATCAGGTCGTGCTGCACGGCGTCGAAATAGGACAACACCTCGGGCAGATCCTCGTACCCCTTGCGCAGCCCACCGATCATATGGCCCATGGCGAAGTTGGCGACATCGCGGTTGAGCTCCTTGACCTTTTTCCTGAGCTCGCCCTCCCATTTCGGCGCATCCACCAGGGCGTCGTGGAGTTTGCCCTCGAGCCTGGCCATGTCCTCCTTGGTGCGGTCCTGGTCCTTCTTCGACAGTTTCTTGAAATCATCGGGGGACAGGACCTCGTCATTGCGCACCGGCGCCAGGGCCAAGCCAACCGGCGTGCGCATCAGCGAGATGCCATTTTCCTGGGCCTCTTGCTGGATAGCGGCGAAGGCCTTTTCATGACGCTCCTTGAACTGTTCCTCCAGCGCCTGTTTGCGGTTGCGGTATTCGTCGCTCTCGAAGGCGGTGGGGATCGCGGCCTGGAGTTCTTCGACCAAGCGGTCCATGTCCCGAGAAAGCGCCGCGCCGCGCCCGGTCGGCAGCAACAACAGATCCGGCTTGTGGCTGGTCTCGAAATTGTTGACGTAACAGAGATCAAGCGGCACCGGGTCGGCCGCCGCCTTGTCTTCCAGAAACTGGCGGACCATGTGGTATTTGCCGGAGCCCGAGGGGCCGAGGGCGAACATGTTGTAGCCCTCGCGGCGGATGCCGATGCCGAAACGCACCGCTTCCACCGCGCGGTCCTGGCCGATGATCTGATCAAGGGTCTTGAGATCATCGGTGGTGTCGAAGGCGAACATGTCGGGATCACAGCGCCGGTAGAGGGCATCGGGGCCTAATGGTGTGACTGCCGCCATCGCTGGAAGTCCTCTATTATTGTGTCCCTAGGGCTTCAATAGTCTTGGTGTCTGACAACAGTCAGATTACCATAAATTGCGGCGCTGACCACGCCGGTGGCGGTGAATTGAAAGGCCAGGCAAATGTCCGAAACGATCCGAATCCTACATCAGGAACACAAGGAACTGGCCCGGATCCTTGATGTGCTGGAGGCACAGCTTGACATCTACCACCAAGGTGGCGTTCCCGACTTCGATCTAATCGGCGACATCGTCCACTACACCTTGTCCTTTCCCGAACACTACCATCACCCCAAGGAGGATCTGATCTTCCAAAAGATCGATGAGAAGGGCGCTCAGGGACGCGAGCTTGCCGTCGATCTGTTGGAAGATCACAAACAAGGCGAGGCCCTGACCCGCAGATTGGCCGAGGTGCTTGGCAATATCACCCATGGCGCAGAGGTTCCCCGCGACCGCTTCGAGGATCTGGCGCGGCAGTTTCTCGACTTCAACCGCCGCCACATCACCAAGGAGGAAGACCACTTCTTCCCCCTGGCGGAAAAGCTCTTGAGCGATGACGACTGGGCCGAAATCGACGCCCGCATCTCGGTCGAGGACGACCCGCTGTTCGGCGAGAAGATAGAGGCACGCTACCAGGCATTGCGCGATATCCTGTAGGCGCGCGCCCTCCTCAATGGGCCATCAGCACCGGGATTTCGGTTTCATCCAGCACCCGGCGGGTGACGCCGCCCATGATCAACTCGCGCATTCGGCTGTGGGTGTAAGCGCCCATCACCAGCAGATTGGCCCCGGCGTCCGAGGCTGCCGCCAGCAATGCGTTTCCGGTCGAGCCACCGTTGACAGCAACGGCCACGTCCTTGGCCTTGATGCCATGCCAGGAAAGATATTCGACAAGCTCGGCGGGGCCGGGTCCCGGGGTCTGACCCTTATCGGCGCTCAGCACCGTGACCGAAGTGGCCTCGGTCATGAAGGGTATGGCGACGCCGACGCTATGGGCGGCTTCGGAGCTGCCGTTCCAGGCGATGGCGACATTGTCGCCGATCGTCGCCGGCGCCGATGGCGGCGTCACCAACAGCGGCCGGCCAGTGCCGAGGATGGCGGTTTCCACCGCCCGGCGGGTGACGACATCCTCGACCGCCGTCGGACGCTGGATCACCGTAAGATCGGCCAGGCGGCCGCAACGTTCGATCCAGCTTTCCGCATAGCCGGTCTCTTCGTGCCAGGAGGCAGAAACGCCGTCCGGCCCCGGCGCCGAAGCGGCGATCGGCACCTGTGCCAGGGCGCAGGCATCCTCGAAGCACTTGTGCGCTTGTTCCGCCAGCTCCGCCGCCCTGGTCTCGGCGACCTCCAGGACTTCCTGGACCATCGGCCCCGACATGTCTTCGCCGACATAGGCCATGATTTCGTTGCGCGGATCGGTGCGGACATGAAGGGCCTCGACATGGGAATCGAACTGGCTCGCCACGGTAAAGGCGGCGGCAAGCGGTGATGCGGCGGCCTCTGGATCCGTCACTGGGACAAGCAATTTTTTCATGGTCATGGGAATCTCCTTAAATCGCTTGGTGGGAGTTAAGGCTCTGATGAATAGAAATTAACACTCAACCGGGGGCACCCGCCAGCTTTCTAGGGGAGCCAAGGGCAGGGTCCGATGGGCGGGCCAAGGGTAGGGTCCGATGGGCGGGCAAAGAAACGCCCTCCCGGTGGTTCGGGTCCTTTTGCCGACGGCGACGCTACGGGCAGACCGATCGGTCGGCAAAAGATTTAACGAACCACCGGAAGGGCTATTGGACCAATGCAGCCAGGGGGGGCCCGGACCGCATCAATCCCGTTCCGGTTACTCGGCCGCGGCAAGTTTGTCGCGGTTGGTCAGGAAGCCGGCATGGGATCCCAGCATCGATATCGGACCTTCCATGTCTTCCTGCCACATCAGTGAATCCATATTGATGTTCAAGGGCATGTCCTGGATCGTAAGTTCATAGACAATGCCGGTATCGGCGGAGTGGCTGTGGACCGCCCAGCCTGGCGCCGTGAACATCAAATCGCCGGATTCCCATTCATAACGCTTGTTTTCCACCACGCTGTGGCCCTTGCCTGAGAAGATGTAGTTCATGGCGGCGGAGGTGTGCCGGTGGGGCTTGTCGGTGATCCCGGCCTGGCGCATGGTGATGGTGGCGAAGAAGTTCGGGGTGGTGCCGTTGCTGCGCCCGGTCACCGGGTCATACAGCAGATACAGCCTGCGGCCCTCATAGTCCTGACCGAGCTCCAGGAACTTGTCGAGTTCGGCCTTGACCTTTTTCCACGGCCATTTGTGGGGTTTCATCTCCACCGCATCGGGCGCCACCAGCTTCTCGTAGGGCATCAGCCAGGCGCCGTCGTCGGTGAGCTGGAAATTCTCGAACTTGGCGTGGACGTCCTCGCCACCTTCGCCGGCGGCCTCGGTCATGTCATCGTCCTTCGACCCATGCATCGGCGGGTCTTCGTCCACATAATGGATGCACAGACGCTCCAGCAGCGAGCCGTTGGTGTAACGCAACCGTACCTGCATCTCGTCGGTCTCGTTGATATATTCATGGACCGCCATGGACGGGGTGGTGATGACGTCATAGGGCTCGAAATCGAAGGTCTCGCCGTTGATGATCATCTCGCCGGAACCCTGGATGCAGAAATTGACGGTGCTGGAATTCTGCCGCACCGGTTTGGTGCGCTCGCCGGGGAGCAGCACGTCCAAGGCGATATCGACGGTGGGGGCGAAGCTGTAATAGCGTTCTTCCTCGCAACGGGGGTGGACGACCTGAGTCCGGCGCACGCCGTTGTTGGGCTTGGGAAGGCTGGCGAGCCGCTTGATCTCCTCGGCGATTTCCGCCTTGGGGATATGATGGGGTTCCCACATGGGTAGGGAATGGTCGCCGTGGGTGTGCTTGTCCGGCGTTTGACTGCCGGACCGGTCAATGAATTTCTTGTTTTGGTCTGCCATAACTTGTCGCTCCGAATTACTAGGGTAAAAATTTTACAGATCGAATGCTTGCCGAGGCCATTGGAATGCGTCTAGGTCTCAGTTATTTTAGTTAGCTTTCTAAGCATAATCAGCTTGCAAGCCCCTGTCAACTAAAAAGGTAGATTTCGAACGAACCGTTAACCATGATTGATGGCAGGGTGGTTGGGCCGAATGTCGGGGGGGCGAAAAAAAGCAAGCTGGGCCTGAAAAATGGCAGGTCTGGATATTGGGGATGGATATTGGGGCTGGGCCGGGAAAGCCCCGCTTAAGACGCTATATTTCGCCGCTGGTTCCGCCCATGGTCATCCCGTGTGGCCGGGACATTTAAAAGGGCAATTGGCCTCAGTCCTGGCGCGCCCGGTAAAGGAACACCAGGACACCGATCACCACCCCCGACAGCGCGTCGTAATAGAAGAACTTCGGCACATGGTAAATCACCCCGAGGGCGAGGCAGACGATCCCGGCGCTCAGGAACATCCAACCGATGATCATCAGCGCCGAGCGGTTTTGCCGCGGGTGGCGGACCGCGATGGCCAGCAGGACGCCGATCCAGAACATGATCAGCAGGAATGCCTTGATCGAATACTGAACCAGCGGCTGGTCTGGATAGACCTCGGGCGAAAACGGCCTGATCACGGCATTGATCCAGTCCCAGGGACCCAGCACCCCGATGATGGAGAGCATGAACAGCACGCTGGTGGCATAGAGCAGCATTTGGATAATTTTCATGGCCTTATCCTCTCCGTCTGATCAAAGCACCACCCGCGCGGCCTTATCCGAAATTAAGCCCGCCATCGACATTGATGGTCTGGCCGGACAGGAAGTCGCTGGCGTCGGAAAGCAAATACATCATGGTGCCGACCAGGTCTTCCGGCACTTCGAGGCGTTTGATCGAGGCATTCTTCTGTTGCCGTTCAAGCCGCGACGCCTTCATCTCCTCGGTCAGGACCTGCTTGTAGGTTTCGCTCAGGGTCATGCCCGGGCTGATGGCGTTGATGTTGATGTTCTCGGCGCCGAGCTCGTGGGCGAGCGCCCGGGTCAGCCCGACCACCGCGCCCTTGGATGTGACGTAATGGGGAAAGCCGCCGGTGCCCGAATGGAAGGTGCTGGACGAGATGTTGACGATCTTGCCCTTGCCCTGCTTTTTCATCTGCGGGTAGACCGCCCGGCAACAGAGATAACTGCCCCTGACATTGACCGCCATCACCTGATCCCATTCGTCGAGCGGCACCTCATGCCAGGGGCGGCGCGGCAGGGGGGTGAACAGGGCGGCGTTGTTGACCAGCCCGTCGATGCGGCCATAGGCCTCGATGGCGGCCTCGGCCATGGCGAGGGTCTGGTCTTCCTGTTCGACGTCGACGGTGACGGCCAGCGCGTCATCGCTGTTGCCGGCGAGCTCCCGGGCCAGGGCCTGGGCCTCATTGGTCTTGATGTCGGCGACCACCACCCGGGCGCCGGCGCCCCGCAGGTGCCGGCAATAGACCTTGCCGATGCCGACGGCGCCGCCGGTGACGATGATGACCTTGCCGCTGAGATCGAACAGCGCCGGTGTCGAGGTTTCAGTGCTCATGTCAAAGCTCCTCCCATGGCTATTTTGTAACTACCATACCCATTTCCAGCCTTTTCCGCCAAGATGTCCCAGTGGCAACGATAAAAGAACGGAGAACGTCATGGAAGCCCAACCCTACGGTCCCTTTGCCTATGCCCCGGTCCACGGCCGGCCGCCGATCACCTGGCCCGACGGCGCCCGGGTGGCGCTTTGGGTCATCCCCAATATCGAGTTCTTCGCCCTCGACGCGGCCACGCCGGGCGGCAGCGGCAATGTCCCCGATGTGTCGGCGTGGTCGAAGCGGGATTACGGCAACCGCATCGGCATCTTCCGCATGATGGAGGTGATGGAAAAATACGGGGTGCGGGGCACGGTGGCGCTCAACGCCGATGTCTGCGACCACCACCCCCAGATCATCGAAGCCGCCAGGAAGCTCGACTGGGAGTTCATGGGCCATTGCAGGACCAACACCCAAAGACTGTGCGATGTGGGCGAGGCGGAGGAAAAGGCGCTGATCCATGACACCTTGGCGCGCATCGAGGCGGCCAGCGGAACCCGGCCCCGGGGCTGGCTTGGCGCCGGGCTGCAGGAGACCTGGTCGAGCCTCGAGATCTTCGCCGACGAGGGGCTCAGCTACGTCGCCGACTGGGTCAATGACGACCAGCCCTACCGCATGGAGATTGGCGCCAAGGAGGGGGCCAAGCAGCTGGTGTCGATCCCGTATTCGACCGAGATCAACGACAAGCCCGCCTTCGACCGCAGCCACCGCACCGCCGATGAGTTCGAGGCCATGATCCGCCGCCAGTTCGACGTTCT
>CBDUSV010000061.1:0-11740 GCA_965369885.1 uncultured bacterium | reverse complement strand
GCCCAATATGACGAGGCCGGCCTCAACGCCAGCCATATCGTCGAGGCCGTGCTCGGCGCCTTGGGGGCCACCAACATCAAAACATCGACCCGCGCCTAGATCATGTCCCCCCAACCCGCAACCAAGGATTTGCATACCGCACCCGCCGAGTCCATGCCGGCGCCGGCTTTGGGAATGGACCCCGATGAAGCAGCCGAGAGCGCAGACACTGAGGCGGACAATGACGCAGACAATGACCAGGTGCGGTCCACGGTAGTCGGCTCGCGATCCTCGTTCCTGTGGGCGATGCGGCTCATGCCCCGCGCCAAACGCGATGCCATGTTCGCGGTCTACGCCTATTGCCGCACCATCGACGACATCGCCGACGGCGAAGCCCCGGCAGCTGAAAAGATTAAGCAGCTCGGCGCCTGGAGAGACGAAATCAATCGCTTGTTCTCCGGCGATCCAAAACATGCCATCGCCCGGGCCCTGGCCGGACCGGTCCGCGACTACGGCCTCGCCAAGGAAGATTTCATGGCCCTTCTCGACGGCATGGAGATGGACGCCACCAACCGCATGGTGGCGCCGAGCCTGGAAGAACTCGAACTTTACTGTGCCCGGGTGGCGGGAGCGGTGGGGCTATTGTCGGTCCGCATCTTCGGCGTGCCCGATCCCGAGGGCCGCACCCTGGCGCTGAGCCTGGGCCAGGCCCTGCAATTCACCAATGTTCTCCGCGATATCCCCGAAGACGCGGCCTTGGGCCGGCTCTATCTTCCCCGCGAGCTGTTGGATACCCATGGAATAGCGGAAACAACACCCGACGGGGTTCTCAAACACCCTCAGCTGCCCAAGGTGTGCGACGACATTGCCGCCATGGCGCGGCAAAGCTTCGATGACGCCGCCCAGGCCCTGGCGCGCGCGCCGCGCGGGACGGTGCGGCCGGCCCGGGTGATGATGAAGGTCTATCAACGCTTGCTCGAACGGCTGGTCCAGCGGGGCTGGCCCCAGACCGAGGGCCGCATCCACTTGTCATCCATCGAGAAACTTTGGATCGCGCTCCGCTACGGTCTGTGTTAATCGCCATGGCTACCGTTCACGTCATCGGCGCCGGCCTGGCGGGACTGGCAGCCGCGCTCCGTCTCGCCGAACGCGGGAATGAGCTTTTTCTCTATGAGGCGGCAGGCCATGCCGGGGGGCGTTGCCGGACCTTCTTCGATGATGAATTGGGGCGGTCCATCGACAACGGCAATCACCTTATTCTCGGGGCCAACCGCGCCACATTCCGCTACCTCGATCAGATCGAAAGCAGCACGAGCCTGGTCACGGCGCCGGCCCCGGTGTTTCCCTTCCTCGATCTCGAAACCGGGGAGCGATGGACGATCCGCCCCAATGCCGGGCCCGTGCCGTGGTGGATCACGCGGCCGGCAAGACGGGCGCCGGGGAGCCACGCCAGCCAATATCTTGCCGCCTTCAAGCTTCTGGTGGCGAACCGCAACGCCACCGTCAGCGATATCCTCGATGGCTCGAGCGGAGCCTTCAAACGCGTCTTTGAACCCCTGGCCACCGCCGTCCTCAACGCCAAGCCCGAAGAGGGCGCGGCGCGGCTTCTGGGTCCGGTGATCGCCGCCCTGATGCTCGGCGGCGCCAAGGCGTGGCGCGGTTTCGCCGCCCGCGACGGCCTATCTGCCAGCCTCATCGATCCGGCGGTGGAAAAACTCAAATCCCTGGGTGTCCAGGTCAGCTTCGGCCACCGGCTTCAGGCCATCGAAAGATCAGGAGACAGGGTTCGCGGCCTGCGCTTTTCCCAGTTGGAGGTGGCGGTGGCCGCCGATGACCGCATCATCCTTGCCGTGCCGCCGCTGGCCGCGGCTGATCTCGTCCCCGGCCTCGAGGTGCCGGGTTCGTCCCGATCCATTCTTAATGCCCATTTCCGCCTCGATCATGCGCCCGAGCTGCCCCACGGGGCGCCGTTCATGGGCCTGGTGGGTGGCACCGCCCAGTGGCTGTTCATCCGCGGCGATATCGCCTCGGTGACGGTAAGCGCCGCCGATGACCTGATTGACGATTCCGCCCAGGATCTTGCCCGCCGCCTGTGGTCGGATATCGCCCCTGCCCTTGGCGCCGAGGCTTCCACCCTGCCGCCATCGCGCATAATCAAGGAGCGGCGCGCCACTTTTGCCCAGATTCCCGCGCATTTGCGCCAACGGCCCGGCCCCCGCACGAATATTAAGAATTTTTTTCTCGCTGGGGATTGGACCAACACCGGACTTCCGGCTACCATAGAGGGCGCAATCCGTTCGGGTCGCCGCGCGGCTGAACTCGCCCTCGGATAATAAGAATTACGGAGTATGCCACGTGGTTGATTTGCCCGATCCCGACAAGGAACTGAGAGAGGTTCCCGAACACGAACGCGAAGACCCCCGCGCCCATGGCCCTGGGCCGAGGCCGGCGCAGACCCGGCGAGACCAGGACGTCCCGCCGGAGCTGGTGCGGCCGACCCTGCTCGAATCCACCATCGAGCAGGCCGCCGAAGGTCTCCGTACCTTGCAGGCGCCCAATGGGCACTGGTCGTTCGAGCTCGAAGCCGACACCACCATCACATCCGAATATATCCTGCTTCGCCATTTCCTCGGCGAAGTCGACCACGCCATCGAAGCCAAACTTGCGAACTATCTGCGCGACACCCAGGCCGATCATGGCGGCTGGCCCCTGTTCCACGACGGTGATTTCAATATCAGCGCCACCGTCAAGGCCTATTTCGCGCTCAAGCTGGCGGGTGACGATGCCAGCGCACCCCATATGGTCCGTGCCCGCGAAGCCGTGTTGGCCCATGACGGCGCCGCCCATTGCAATGTTTTCACCCGCATCACCCTCGCTTTGTTCCGGCAGGTGCCGTGGCGCGCGGTGCCGATGATGCCGGTGGAAATCATGCTGCTGCCCAAATGGTTTCCCTTTCACCTCTCCAAGATTTCCTACTGGAGCCGCACTGTCATGGTGCCGTTGTTGATTCTGATGGCGCGGCGCCCCGAGGCCAAAAATCCAGGGGGCATCAGCATCGAAGAGCTGTTCGTGATCCCGCCATGGCAGGAAAAGCATTATCTCGTCAATGTCACCGGAAAATTCCTTGGCCGGTTGTTCATCTGGTTCGACTGGTTCCAGCGCTGCTTCATGCGTTTCGTGCCCAAGCGGGTCCGTGATCACGCCATCGCCAAGGCTCTCAGCTTCATCAGCCAACGGGCCAACGGCACCGATGGTCTCGGTGGCATCTTCCCGGCCATGGCCAATACGGTCATGGCCTTCGCCACCCTGGGCTACGGCCCCGACCACCCCCAACGCAAAACCGCCATGGAGGCGGTGACGCGGCTTCTCGTGCTCGGCCCCGACAGTGGCCATTGCCAGCCCTGCTTCTCGCCCATATGGGACACCGCCCTGGCCTCCCAGGCCCTTCTTGAAATCGGCACCGAGACCGACAACCAAGATCTGGCCACGGCAGCGAACTGGATGCTCGACCGCCAGGCGCTGGATGTGGTTGGGGATTGGGCGCAAAACCGGCCCAAACTGCGTCCGGGCGGATGGGCCTTCCAATATAACAATGATTTCTATCCTGACCTCGATGATACCGCGGCGGTGGCCATCGCCCTGGAGCGCATTGCCGCCACCAGCAAAACCAACGGCGCCAATGGCACCGATGATCCCGCACGTGGTGACCGCATCCGCCGGTCATTGGATCGCGCCGCCGAATGGGTGCTGGGCATGCAATCCAAGGACGGCGGCTGGGCGTCCTTCGACGTCGACAACACTTACAGGTATCTCAACCACATCCCCTTCGCCGACCATGGGGCGCTTCTCGATCCGCCGACCGCGGACGTCACGGCGCGTTGCCTCGGCATGCTGATGCAATTGGGCTATGGACGTGACCACCCGGCGGTGGCCCGGGGCCTTGATTACCTGCGCCGCGAGCAGGAAGAGGACGGTTCGTGGTATGGCCGCTGGGGCACCAACTATATCTATGGCACCTGGTCGGTACTCATCGCCTTCAAGGCGGCGGGCGAGAGCGCCAAGGCTGTTCATGTCCGCAAGGCGGTGACCTGGCTGAAATCACGCCAACGCGATGATGGCGGTTGGGGCGAGGATGGCACCACCTACTGGGATGACCGCAAGCAAGAGGTCAAGGCCAGCACCCCGTCCCAGACCGCATGGGCGCTCTTGGCCCTGATGGCGGTGGACGAGGTCGATAGCGATGCGGTACGCCGTGGCATCTCCTATCTCCTGGGTTCGCCGCGCCACGGCGCCGCCTGGGAGGAGAAATTGTTCACCGCGGTCGGCTTCCCCAAGGTCTTCTACCTGCGCTACCACGGCTATAGCCATTATTTCCCGCTATGGGCACTGGCGCGCTACCGCAATTACACCAAGTCAAATCCTGGAACCAAAGTCACGGGCATGTGAGCCGGCTGGGCATCGTCACCGGACTGATCGCAGAAGCAGATTGCGCCGCCAAGGCGGCAACCGGCCTGCCCAAGGACGCAAGGCCCCTGCTCTATGCGGCGGGTGGCGATGCCGCGCGCGCGCGCCTCGGCGCCCAGGGGCTGATCGAAGCCGGCGCCAGCGGCCTTCTGAGCTTCGGACTGGCCGGCGGACTCAGCCCCGCCCTCGGCCCCGGCGCCGTGGTTGTGGCCGAAACCATCGAGACCCCCGATGGCGAGCGCATCGACACCGACCCGGACTGGCGCCGCCGCTTCGAGGATTTGGCGCCGACGAGCATCGCCCTGGAGCATGGCGCCATCGCCGGGGTCGATCAGGCGGTCATGACCCCGGACGACAAAGCGCGGCTCCACCAAAAGACCGGTGCGCTGGCCGTGGATATGGAAAGCCATGGCGTCGCCGCAGTGGCCCGGGATGCCGGCATAGCGTTCCTGGCGCTCCGGGTGGTGGCCGATCCGGCAACCCGCGCCATTCCCCAAGCGGCGCTGGCCGGAATGGGGCCCGACGGAGGGCTTCGTCCAATGCGGGTGCTGATGGGTTTGGCGGCGCGGCCTTGGCAGTTGGGCGGTTGTATCGGTCTGGCGCGGGACAGCGCCCAGGCAATGGCGCGGCTACGCCTATTGGCGGCCCTCGGCCCGCCGTTGTTCGCCTTCCCCTGAAGCGGTCTCCGCCGCGCCGAGATAGTCACCGACATTTTTCTCGAACAGATATTCGGCGGAACGTTGACGCTCGAGGCCGATTTCCGGCGCCATGGGACCTTCGGTGCGGATGCCCCCAAGCCACACCATGAGCGCCTTCAAGGGGTGGAACACGGTATCGGCGACCGCTGTTGGTTCATAGCCGCAATGGACCATGCAGTCGGCGCATTTCTCGTAATTGCCGGTGCCGTATTGATCCCAGTCGGTCTTTTCCATCAGCTCCTTGAAGCTTTGGACATAGCCTTCGCCCAGCAGATAGCATGGCCGCTGCCAGCCAAAGACGTTGCGGGTCGGGTTGCCCCATGGGGTGCAGAGGTAGCGCTGGTTGCCGGCGAGGAAATCCAGGAACAGGGTCGACTGGCTAAACCGCCATTTGCGGCCCTTGCCACGGGCGAACAGGTTGCGGAACAGCGCCTTGGTCTTGGCTCGCGTCAGGAAGTGCTCTTGATCGGGGGCGCGCTCATAGGCGTAACCCGGCGAGATGGTGATGCCGTCGGCGCCAAGCTCGTGGGTAACGAAATCGAAGAATGCGGCAATGCGTTCGGGATCGGCGTTGTTGAACAGGGTACAGTTGATATTGACGCAAAAGCCCTTGTCGCGGACCGCCCTGATCGCCTTGACGGCGCGGGCGAAAACGCCGTCCTGACAGACCGAGGCATCATGGACGTCTTCAAGACCGTCGAGATGGACGGAAAAGGTGAGATACGGGCTCGGCGTGAACAGTTCGAGCTTTTTCTCCAGCAACAGCGCGTTGGTGCACAGATAGACGAACTTCTTGCGGCCGACGATGCCGGCGACGATATCGCCGATGTCCTTGTGAAGCAGCGGTTCGCCGCCGGGAATAGACACCACCGGCGCGCCACATTCATCGACCGCTTCGAGGCAGTCTTCAACACTGAGACGCCGGGCCAGGATCGAATCCGGGTAATCGATCTTGCCGCAACCGGCACAGGCGAGATTGCACTGAAACAGGGGCTCCAGCATCAAAACCAGGGGATAGCGCTTGATGCGCCGGAGATGCCGCCCGAGCAGGTAACTGCCGATGCGATACTGTTGGATCAGGGAAACCGCCATATTGTGCGCCTTGTAGCATGAAATGCCGTGCTGCCCAATGGCCAAGGCAATCCCTCGCCAAGTTGTGAGTACCGAGCCACCGGTTGACGGGCCGCCCCCCCACGTGTAGTAGAGGATTCCGCTGCGGTGGGAGGGGCCGGAGCCCAACCGGAAAACCTCGGATGACCGTCATCGGGGATAGGAAATCATGAACATCAGCCCTCAAATCCAGGCCTTGGCGCGGTGCCTGGCCGCCGCCGCCATCATCTTCATCTCAACCTCGACCATCGCCGCCAGCGCCGAGCACCCCCCGAGCCAGGTGGTTGAGCGCTTCCAGACGGCTTTGACCGGCGCCATGAAGCAAGCCGTCGCCCTCGGGTTCAAAGGCCGCTTTGAGGCCCTGGAGCCCGCGGTTCGGGAAAGCTTCGATCTGTTCGCCATGACCAAGGTCTCGGCCGGCAGGTATTGGAAGAAGCTGAGTGCCGAAGATCGCGACAAGCTTGTCGCCACCTTTGCCGAACTCACCATCGCCACCTATGCCGACCGCTTCGACGGCTATTCGGGCGAGGTCTTCAAGACCCTAAGCGAGGAGCCGTTCCTCAAGAAAATGCGCCTCGTCAAGACCCGGATCGTCAAGACCAGCGGCAAACCGGTCGTCCTCAATTATGTGCTGCGTCCGGTCAAGGGGACGTGGCGCATCATCGACATCCACCTCAAGGGCACCATCTCCCAGTTGGCGGTGCGCCGCGCCGAATTCACCTCGGTGCTGCGGCGCAGAGGCTTCGCCAGCCTGATCACCAGTCTGCGGAAAAAGATTTCCCTGCTGCGCAACCAGGCGAGCTGAGCGCGCTATTCGTCCTTGAACGGTGACGGGGTGTTCGCCGGCAGCGGCGCCTCGAAGGCGATCAGGGTCAGCGCGATCATGGAATAATAACCGCCAAGCGCGACCAGCTCGATCACCGCCAACTCCCCCAAGCGGGCCACCGCCTTGTGAAAGGTGGCGTCGCTCAGTTTGTGGGTCTCATAAAGCTCGGTGCAGACCTCATAGACCGTCTCGTCGGTGTCATCGGTGAAATCCGGCCGCCGCCGCTCACGGATCGCGGTGATGATGTCTTCACTGATGCCGGCCTCGGCGGCGTGGGGCACGTGGGCATGCCATTCGAACTGGGCGCTCCAGAACCGCGCCGTGATCAGGATGGCGAGCTCCCGAATTCGCGGCGCCAACGAGGTCTCGAAGCGCAACAATTCGCCCAGCCGTTGAGTGCGGTCGGCCAGGGCGGGATTGCGCAGCCAAATCTGGTAAGGCCCACGGACACCGCCACGGCGCGAGCCGGCAATCTCATCATAGGTGCGTTTCTGCTCCGCGCTCAGCTCGGCGGCGGGAATATCGGGAAGGCGGCTCAACCTTTCTTGGCCTGCTGGATGTGGCTGCTGCTGCCGAAGCCGAAGGCTCGGAAGCACATGGTCACCACCATCAACAGAGCAATCATGATAACGCCGATGACACCGACCATCTGGATGCCCCCGGCGCCTTCGTCCCACATGTTCCACACCAACACCGCGAGCACCTGATTCTCGGGCCCTTCGGTCAGGATCAGTGGCAGGCTGGCGGCACGCACGGCATGCAACATCACCCAGATCCACACGCCGACGAAGGTGGGAACCATCAGGGGATAGAAGATTCGCCACATGGTGCGCCACTGCACCGCGCCGGAGACATAGGCGGCCTCCTCCAGATCCTTGTGGATTTGCAGGATCGCCGCGTTCATGGCGCGGGTGCCGTAAGCGATATAGGCGATGGTGAAGGCGATGGTGATGGACCAGATGCCGCCATAGATCGGAATGCCCAGTTGGTCGACATTGATGAACACCCACAGGAAGGCCACGCCCATGACGATGCCGGGGATGGCGTGGGGCATGAAGGACATCTGATCCAA
The DNA here is from genome assembly GCA_965369885.1 of uncultured bacterium. Lineage (GTDB taxonomy): Bacteria > Pseudomonadota > Alphaproteobacteria > SMXQ01 > SMXQ01 > JAZFWG01. The sequence continues at coordinate 3,591 of CBDUSV010000061.1, read as the reverse complement.
GAGCCTGCGGCCCCAGAACTTGGAGCGCACCACCACCAAAGATATCAGGAACGACAGCACCACCACCGCGGTCGAGGTGACCACCGTCACCAGGAAGGTGTTCCAGACCGAAATGCCGATGAGTTCGTCATTGAAGACCTCGATATAGAACTCCCAGGTCATGGCCTCGAAGGCCTCGATGGACGGCGTCATCAGATAGGGCAGGAAGGATACGTAGAGGAACACCAGGAACGGTGCGATGATGGTGACCAACAGGAATAAAAACACCAGCGCAAAGGCCGGCCACTTCCAGGGCCCGAGATTCATTAGCCTGGGCCGGTAGCCCTTGCCGGTGATGATGGTGAACTTTTCCGACTTGGCGATGACGCGGGAATAGAGGTAGGTCGCCACCACCGCCACCAACAGATAGATCATCGAAAGCGCATTGGCCTCGCCATAGGACGGCTCCACCGTCACCGAGCGGTGCAGGGCATAAATCTTGGTCGAAAAGACGAAGATATCCGCCGGCATGCCGAGGATGCCCGGCACCTCGAAGACCTCGAAAGCAGTAATGAATTGGTAGATCAGCACCGCGATCAGCCCCGGCAGCATGAGCCGGAAGGTAACTTTTCGCATGGTCGAGACCGGCGAGGCCCCCGACATGGCGGCGGCGTCCTCCAGGGACGGATCCATGGAACGTAACAACGGCACCATCATCAGAAAGGCGGTGGGCACCAGGCGGAAGCCCTCGACGAAGATCATGCCGCCGAGAGAATAGATGTTGATGGGCTCGATCCCCAAACCCAGGCCATCGATAAGAAATTTGTTGATAAAGCCGATCCGCGGGCTCAGCAACAGCACCCACGCCATGGCCTGCAGAAGCCCGGGCAAGACCAGCGTCAACGGGACGCCGGCATAGATCCAGATCTTGCCGGGGACGTTGGTGCGTTCGACCATCCAGGCGAGCGCCGCGGCGAGTGTGATTCCCAGGGCCGTCGCGCCGGTGACGTAGATGCCGGTGTTGTAGAACAGCGCGTAGGTGGCCGGGTCGGTCCAGACGTCGAAGTAATTGTCGAGGCTGAGTTCCGACAAGGTGATGTCGGTCGGCAGGCTGGCGGTCGAGAAGCTGCCCAGCGTCAGCAGGACCAGGGGTGAAAGCACCAGGGACGACACCACGATCAGCAGCGCCCAATGCCAGTAATTGATCTGCTTCAGGGCTTGAAAGAACGGAATTCCCTGGCGCTCAAGTGAATATGTTTCAACCGCCATATCTCAATCCATCATATTTATCATATAGTTACAATTATAGCTTGCCTTCTTCCTTTAAGCGTATGACCTCTTCGCGGACACGCAGCGTCTCTTCGGGAATGCCGGATTCATAGAGCTCCACCATCTTGTCCGGATCGAACTCGCCCAGCGCCATATTGTAGTCGGTGCCCGGGCGGTACTGGATCTCATGCTTGAATATGGTGCATTCCTCGGGCGTGGCGAAATTGTCGATATAGGTCTCGACCTCGTTGCCGTCCGGGTCCAGGTAATAGATCGAGGTCGACTGGCCGTGATTGAGCACGTGGTGGATCGGCACGCCCCAGGCCTTCATCTGCTTATAGAGCGCCAACAGATCGCCCATATTGGGGTATTGCAACGCCACATGGGCAACGCAGACGGTGCCGGATTCCCTTTGCTTCCAGCCCGGCCGCTCGATGATGGCGAAACGGTGATCGCGCACATCGAAGCTCAAGAACGCGGCGCGGGCACCGCCTTGGCCGCGCTTGTCGCGGAAATTGATCGGCTTGGCGTTGAAGCAGGTCATGTAGAAATCGACCATTTTCTCGAAATTTTCATTGGTATTGATCGAGGTGTGGACGATGGCCTCGGGCGGCGGCACGGATTTGCCGTCCTGGGCGATGCGGTCCTCGGACTTGGGCAGGTAATCCCGCTCGAACAATTCATACCAGAGAGTGTCGTCGGTGGTGATGTCGGCTACGGTCATGGTGTTTTCCCCTATTGCGGCCCCTGTCCCCTGGCCGCTCCTGCTCCCAGTTAAGACAGACTACCAAGAACCGGGACAAAAAAAAAGCGGGCCCCGTCAGGGACCCGCTTGGCTAATTTCACGACACTTGGAAGCGCCTTACTTGCAGTTGAATTTGCGGGCTTCGACGTCCTTGCCCTTGGGCACATAGGTGCCAGAACACGTCATGCCGACCTTGACATTGCCGCGCTCGCCTTCCTTGCCGTTGATCTTGATTTGCGAGCGCGATCCGCTGATCCGGAACAACACTTCCTTGCCCTTGAGATTCAAGGTGATCCTGCGGCCGTCGCGCTTGGTTTTCACCACCTTGCCCTTGAAGGCCTTTGGCCCCTTGGGCTTGCCGGCAACGGCGATCCACTTGGTGTCCCAGTATTTGAGGACCTCGGCGTTCACTTCCGGGTTCTTATAGCTGAACTTGGCCATCTCCTTGCCCTTGACACTATCGGGCCAATAGACGAAGCGCTTGTCGCGCATGCCCTTGTGGGACGGGGTCGAATCATTGGCCCAGAATTGTGCCAGCTGGCCTTCCTTGGACAGATACCAATTGACGTAGATCTTGGCCGCGTTCATGTGCGGGTTCTTGGCCATGACCCCGGTTTCCGAGATGGTGAACGGCACCGGCGTCGGGCAGTGATGGCCGATCGGGGTTTTGGCATTCTTCTTGATGTATTCGGCGACACGGTTCATCGCCGAGGGAATCGCCGCATCCATTTCACCGGCGATCACCAGGGCAAGAACGGCGCCCTGGCCTTCCTTGCGCAGCTGCGGCTTGAGGGTAAACAGCTTGTCGGTGAAAGCCCTGCCCCATTCGCTGCCCTTGTATTTCCACACCGGCAGCAGCCAGTTGTTGGGCCGGTTGACCAGGCCGAGCTTCTTGTTGGCCCACCGCGTTCCGGTGACCATGTCGTCCCAGGTCTTGGGCAGGTCCGCCTTCTTCACCTTCTGGGTGTTGTAGGACATGCAGTAATAGCGGATGCGCCCCACCGCCGAGAGACCCTTGGGATGATGCAGGGATTTCGGCACGTTGTTGTAGGCCGGAAGATCCCTGAGATCGACGAAGGCGCCGGCGGCTTCGAACATATGGACCGAACCGGACAGCCCGGTGATCACGTCGGTCAGCACCCGGCCGGTCTTGAAGGCGGTGAGCGGCTTGATGACACGCCTCGACGTATGGGAGACCCGGTCATGCTTCAATTTGATGTAGGGATAGCGTTCGGAGAATATTCTCCCCATCTTGCCCCACGGTTTGCGGCGATAGGTCGTCCAGACGGTGACGGCGCCTTCCTTCTTGGCGCCATCGACCATGGCCTGGGGCACCGCCAGTTCCTTATCCAGCCCCTTGAGGATGGACGCGTCCATCTTCAGGGCCTTGAGCATCTTTTGGGTGTTCTTGGGCAGTTCCGCCGATATGGCGGGCGCCGCCACCAGACCGGCGGCGAAAAGCAAAGCAACGCTTAAGATAGCGCGTTTCATGATGTGGCCTCCCACGGGTTGCGGGACCGCTGAGCGGGGCCCCAAATCGTTATTTTCCGCCAGGCATTCCAAAACCCGGCCCCATGGGGAAAACTTGACGCAAAACC
>CBDUSV010000060.1:0-11880 GCA_965369885.1 uncultured bacterium | reverse complement strand
GGAAGATTGTGGGACTTCTAGCGCCTAATTATTGGGCCCGTGTTTGGCTATATCCGGCAACAAACGCTCGTGATCCGTGACGACCGCTTTCATCCGCCAAGCCGCCGGACGCGACCGTTTCGTGCTTTCGGCACCTCTAATTTTAAACTGAGACACCACCGGATGGGGGCAGGGGGATCGGATCAGGCGGCTAAAATCACCGGTTCCCACCCCCCGCCATCGCCATGCGGTCCAGCGCGCCTTGCAGGATGTAGGTGGCGGCGAGCTTGTCGACCAGTTGTTTGCGCCGGGCGCGGGAGAGGTCGGCCTTGATCATCACCCCTTCGACGGCGTGGGTCGAGAGCCGTTCGTCCCAGAAACAGATGTCGATGTCGATCTCGCCCAACAGATTGGCGGCGAACTGGCGGGTCGATTGGGCCCGGGGGCCTTCCGAGCCGTCCATGTTGAGAGGCAGGCCAATCACCAGGGCGCCGACGCCGTGCTCATGGATGATGGCTTGAAGGCGCCGGGCGGTGTCCTTGAACTTGCCGCGGCTTAGGGTCTCAAGCGGCGAGGCGATGGTGCGCGAGAGATCGGAGATCGCCAAGCCAACGGTCTTGGCGCCCACATCGAGGCCCAGGATGGGTTGGTCCCGGCCTTGGTCCCGGCCCATAATTTCGGCCAGTTCGGTGGGGTTGCGGATGGTCATGGCGGGTGATAATTTGCCTGTCTTTCCGGGCGTGCGCGGCCAATCCGGCCACGCTCCAAGGCATTTTCCCCCTTGAAAGCCCTTATGCTTGCACTTTGTTTGCCCTGTGCGGGTGGGAGACACTTTAACCGGATGCCGCTGGATAAAGCCACCGTCGCGAACATCGCGAAACTCGCCCGCATCAAGGTGCCGGACGCCGATCTCGACGGCTTGGCCGCCGAGCTTTCCCATATCCTCGACTGGATCGAGACCCTGGACGAGCTCGACACCGCCGACGTCGCGCCCATGACCCATGTGGCGGACATGAAGCTCTATATGCGCGACGATGTGGTCACCGAAGGCGATCTGCATGAAAAGGTGCTGGCCAATGCCCCGGACCAGCGCCAGGGCTTCTTCGCCGTGCCCAAAGTCATCGAATAGGCCCCGCCATGGCCGCGCTCACCGATCTCACCCTTTCTGAGGCCCGCGATGGCCTCAAGGCCAAGGACTTCTCCGCCGAGGAGCTGGCCCAGGCCCACATTGACGCGGTCGAAGCCAGCCGGCCGCTCAACGCCTTCATCACCGAGACCCCGGACCGTGCCCTCGAAGGCGCCCGCGCCGCCGATCAACGGCTTGCCAAGGGCGAGGGCCGCGCGCTGGAGGGCGTGCCGCTTGCCATCAAGGACCTGTTCTGCACCGAAGGGGTGCTGACCACGGCGGCGTCCCACATCCTCGACGGCTTCACCCCGGTCTATGAATCGACGGTGACGTCAAATCTGTGGCGGGCCGGTGCGGTGATGGTGGGCAAGACCAATCTGGACGAGTTCGCCATGGGGTCGTCCAACATGACCAGCCATTACGGCCCGGTGGAGAACCCGTGGCGGCGAGACGGCGACAACCGGCCGCTGGTGCCCGGTGGGTCGTCCGGCGGTTCGGCGGCGGCGGTGGCGGCGCGCGTGTGCCTGGGCGCCACCGGCACCGATACCGGCGGCTCGATCCGCCAGCCGGCGTCGTTCTGCGGCATCGTCGGCATGAAGCCGACCTATGGGCGCTGTTCGCGCTATGGCATCGTCGCCTTCGCGTCGTCCCTCGACCAGGCCGGGCCGATGGCCCGCACGACGCGCGACTGCGCCATCATGCTGGGCGCCATGGCCGGGTTCGATGACAAGGATTCGACCTCGGCCAATGTCGCCGTGCCCGATTTCGAGGCGGCGCTTAGCGGCGATATCCGGGGCCTCAGGGTCGGCATCCCCAAGGAATACCGGGTCGACGGCATGGCGCCGGAGATCGAGGATCTTTGGCAGCACGGCATCGACTGGCTGGCCGATGCCGGCGCCGAGATCTCCGACATCAGCCTGCCCCACACCAAATATGCCCTGCCAAGTTATTACATCCTGGCCCCGGCCGAGGCGTCGTCGAACCTGGCGCGCTATGACGGGGTGCGCTATGGCCTCCGGGTGGCCGAGCCCAACATCGATGATCTCTATGAAAGCACCCGGGCCGAGGGTTTCGGCGCAGAAGTCAAGCGCCGGGTGCTGATCGGCACCTATGTGCTGTCGGCGGGCTATTACGACGCCTATTATTTAAAGGCCCAGCGGGTCCGCAGCCTGATCGCGGCGGACTTCGACCAGGCCTTCGAGGCCGTCGATGCCATCCTGACGCCGACGACGCCAAGCCCGGCCTTCGCCGTCGGCGACAAGATGGACGATCCCATCGCCATGTATCTGAACGATGTCTTCACGGTGCCGACCTCGCTCGCCGGGCTGCCCGCGATCTCGGTGCCGGTGGGGCTTTCCGCCGACGGCCTGCCCATGGGGCTGCAAATCGTTGGCCGCGCCTTCGACGAGGAAACCGTGTTCCGCGCCGCCGACGTGCTGGAAAGCCAGGCCGGGTTCACGGCCAGACCGGCGGGCGCCGGGGGAGGGAATTGATGTCCCTGATCGAAGGCAACACGGGCGAATGGGAAATGGTCATCGGGCTCGAGATCCACGCCCAGGTGGTCTCCAACGCCAAGCTGTTTTCCGGCGCGCCGACCACCTTCGGCGCCGAGGCCAACACCCAGGTGGCGCTGGTCGATGCCGCCTTGCCCGGGATGCTGCCGGTGATCAACCGCCATTGCGTCGAGCTCGCGGTGCGCACCGGGCTTGGCCTCAATGCCGAGATCAACCTTCATTCGGTGTTCGACCGCAAGAATTATTTCTACCCCGATCTGCCCCAGGGCTATCAGATATCCCAGTTTCACCATCCCATCGTCGGCAAGGGCGAGATCACCCTCGATCTCGACGACGGCACGTCCCGCACCGTCGGCATCACCCGGCTCCATCTTGAGCAGGACGCCGGCAAGAGCCTCCACGACCAGGACCCCAAATCCACCTATGTGGACCTCAACCGCTCCGGCGTCGGGCTGATGGAGATCGTGTCCGAGCCCGACATGCGCTCGGCCGCCGAGGCCGCCGCCTATATCCTCAAATTGCGCTCGATCCTGCGCTATCTCGGCACCTGCGACGGCAATATGGAACAGGGCTCGCTTCGGGCCGACGTCAATCTGTCCATGCGCCGGCCCGGCGGCGATTTGGGCACCCGGTGCGAGATCAAGAACCTCAATTCGGTACGCTTCGTCCAGCAGGCCATCGAGGTCGAGGCCCGCCGCCAGGTCGAAATCCTGGAGGCCGGCGGCACCATCGACCTGGAAACCCGCCTGTTCGACCCGGACCGGTGCGAGACCCGCCCGATGCGGTCCAAAGAGGAGGCCCACGACTACCGCTATTTCCCCGACCCCGATCTGTTGCCGGTGGAGCTCGACCAGGCCTGGGTCGATGAAATCAAGGCGTCACTGCCGGAGCTGCCCGACGCCAAGAAGGCGCGGTTCATCGGCGAGCTTAAGCTCAACCCCGCCGATGCCGGGGTGCTGGTGGCGGAAAAGGCCACGGCGGATTACTTCGAAGCGGTCATCGCCAAGGGGCGCGACGCCGAGATGCGCGACGCCAAGACCGCCGCCAACTGGGTGATGGGCGATGTGTTCGGCGCGCTTAACAAGGCCGGGCTCGGCATCGAAGCCTCCCCGGTGCCGGCGGCGGCGCTGGGCGGGCTGATCGATCTGGTCGCCGACGGCACCATCTCCCGGCGCATCGCCAAGGATGTCCTGGCCGAGATGATGGAGACCGGCAAGGACGCCGCAGCCATCGTAAAGGACAAGGGCCTCGAGCAGATCACCGACGCCGGCGCCATCGAGGCCGCGGTGGACAAGGTGATCGCGGACAACCCCAACCAGGCCGAGCAGTTCCGCGGCGGCGACCAGAAGGTCATCGGTTGGTTCGTCGGCCAGATCATGAAGGCGACCGGGGGCAAGGCCAACCCCAAGGCGGTCAACGAAATGCTGCGCAAGAAACTCGGCGGCTAGGGGGACGGATGATCGATTTGTACTCATGGCCGACGCCCAACGGGCGCAAGGTCCATATCATGCTGGAAGAGGTCGGGTTGGACTACAAGGCCTTCCCCATCTCCATCCGCAAGGGCGATCAGTTCACGCCGGAGTTCCTGGCCATCAGCCCCAACAACAAGATCCCGGCCATACGCGACCATGACGGCCCGGATGGCGAACCCTATGCCTTGTTCGAATCCGGCGCCATCTTGATGTATCTGGCGGAAAAGTGTGGCCGGCTGATGCCGGCGGCGATGGCGGAGCGCTACCGGGTGATCGAATGGCTGATGTTCCAGATGGGCGGCACCGGGCCCATGCTGGGCCAGGCCCACCATTTCCGCCAATACGCGCCGGAGAAGATTCCCTACGCCATCGAGCGCTACACCAAAGAGGCCAACCGGCTCTATGGCGTGCTCGATGGGCGCCTCGCCGAGCATGAATGGCTCGCCGGCGACTATTCCATCGCCGACATCGCCAATTACCCCTGGATCCGCTCCCATGAGCGCCAGGGCGTGGTGCTGGAGGACTATGGCAACCTCAAGCGCTGGTATGACGCCATCGAGGCCAGGGACGGGGTCAAGCGCGGCAACACCGTGCTCGACGATGTCCAGCGCCAGCCCCTGGACGAGGCGGCCCGCGCCGTCATGTTCGGGCCCAAGCAATATGAACGCCGTTAAGTGAGACGGTGCTGACCGGGGAGGGGACATGATCGATCTCTACAGCAAGGCGACCTCCAACGGCCGCAAGGTATCCATCATGTTGGAAGAGACCGGGCTTGAATACCGGGTCCACCCCATCGATCTCGCCAAGAAAGAACAGAAGACGCCGGAGTTCATGAAGATGAACCCCAATGGCCGCATCCCGGTGATCATCGACCAAGACGGCCCCGGCGACGCGCCCATCACCATTTTCGAATCCGCCGCCATCCTGATCTATCTCGCCCAGAAATCGGGCATGTTTTTGCCCGACGACCGCGTCCAGGCCACCTTGGTCATGCAGTGGCTGATGTTCCAGGACGCCCATGTCACGCCGATGTCGATGCAGGTGATGTGGCTTGCCCGCGAGGCCGAGCGCGGCAACCCGGCGCCCAACCTGGATGTCTACCGCACCGAGACCGCGCGCATCTATGGCATCCTCGATGGCAGGCTCGAAGCCGCCACCTACCTTGCCGGTGACTATTCCATCGCCGACATCGCCACCTATCCGTGGATCCTGCGCCACGACCATCTGGGCCTCGGCTTCGGCGACACGCCCCACCTGGCGCGCTGGTTCGACGGGATTTCCTCACGCCCGGCGGTGATCAGCGGCCTCAACATCCCGCCGCGGGATGACGGCATGTGACGGGTCAAAAGAAAGGGCCCGCCGGGCGGCGGGCCGAGTTTGGGGTGGAGGAACAATGTGGCTGGATGGCGAGGTTCGGACGCCATCGGCTAGCCAGTGGAGAAAACCTTAAATCCCTACCTGGGGAGTGGTGAATTTGGCCGGTTGCCGGGCCGGTCGGGTGGCTCAGAGCGCCTGAGCGTCTCCCCGAACCGCTCCCGAAGCCGGGAAGGCAACGACACGAGAACCATGATTCTGTTCCGCGTAAGCCATCAGCTCACGCAGGCATTGTTCGAGAATGGCGAGCTCCTTGGCGTCATCACGGTCGATGACCTGAATGCAGCTCAGCTTGTTCTCGACCAGATCGATCATGGTCTCGATGGATTTCTTGGCGAAGCTCATATCACCCTCCCGGATGAGCATGGAACCAGACTTACGGGGCCAACACGGGCCTTGACTGAGATGCAAGTATCGGTGGGATTTTATTAAAAAACCGTGAAACCGCCGGCAGGAGATTTGGATCGCAGCAGTTTCAAGGACTTGGCGCGACCGGTGTTTTTTGTGCCGCGGCGTCGGCGGGCGCTTAAGGGATTGTTAGGCATGTCTCCATAGCATTGCTGAAAACGGGGCCGGCAACGGCCCCGAAAGCAGACCCGAAACTAGCCCCAGAGGTGGATATGGTTCGTTCGGCCATTATTGATGAAAATATCCTCGCCAGCGAGACGGGGGTTCCGGAATACAACCGCAGGCTCACCGACAAGGTGCTGGCCGCCTTCAACCACGCCTATGCCACCGGCGCCCGCGAGATCGCCGACCAATTGCGGGGCGTGCTCACCGATGTGGACCGCAAGGAGCGCGCCCTTCATAAGGAGCGCCAGGCGACCGCCGTGGGCCAGGCCGATCTGTGGATCGAATTCGTCGAGGCCCGGGACGCCTACAACGCCGCCCTCGCCGACCAGGAGGGCCAGGCCAAGGCCCTGGAATCCGCCCTGGAAGACATGCGAAAAGCGCACCAGCGCTGGAGCGATTCGTAAGGCGCGAGAGCCTTCTAAAACACCCCTAAGGCAGATACGCGCCGCCGTTTACGTGGATGGTTTGGCCTGTGATGTAGCGGGATTCCGGGCCGCAGAGGTGGCGCACCATGGCCGAGACTTCCGATGTCTTGCCGAGGCGCCCGACGAGGGGATTCAGGTTCTGGTGGTGATGGGCCACCGAGGTGGGGGTGCCCCTGGTGGTGTCGATCAGCCCCGGCACCACGCAATTGACCGTGATCCCCTTGGGCGCCAGTTCGGCCGCCATGCCCTTGGTGAAACCGACGATGCCGGCCTTGGCGGTGGTGACGTGGACGCGCTCCTCGGCCCCGGCATGGGCGGTCAGCCCCCCCATGGAGATGATGGTGCCCGAGCCCTGCTTTACCATGTGGGGAACCACCGCCTTGGTGCATAGAAAGGCGCCGTCGAGGATGATGGAGACCACCCGGCGCCAGTCCTCGAAGCTGAGTTCGGTGATCCCGGCGCGCAGCCGCACGGCGGCGTTGTTGACTAAGATGTCGACCCGGCCGAAGGCCTCCATGGCGCCGTCGACGATCCTGGCCACGTCGTCGGGCTTGGTGATGTCGCCCTGGATGACGATGGCTTCGCCGCCGCCATCAATGATCTCCTGCTTGACGCCGCCCGCCGCATCCATCGAGGTCATGGCGTTGATCACCACCCGCGCGCCGCCGGCAGCAAGATCGAGCGCCATGGCGCGGCCGATATTGCGCGCCGCCCCGGTGATGATGGCGACCTGGCCCTCGAGTTCCTGATCCTTTGCCGTAGCCATGTGTCTCCCTTTCGCTGTTCTGGTTGTTGCGGGTGGTTGTGGGCCGGGCCCGTTTAGCTCCCGAGATAAGCCCGAAGTTCCGAAACCTTGTCAAGTTCGTCCAGGCCGCGCACCGCGCGCACCAGGCCCTGGGCCCGGTCGTCGCCAATGATCGGGGCCATCAGCCCCATGGCCTTGTCATCGACCTCGGCCCCGCCCATGGGGTTGCCCGGCGTGCCTCTGACGTCATAGGTGCGGTGCTCCAGGGTCCGGCCGTCCCTGAGCGTCACCTTGATGATGGCCTGGCGTTCGGGCCGGGCGCGGGTCAGGAAGGCCTCGGGCACCAGCGTGATGCGCCGTTTCACCTCGAGCACCGCCTTATCCGCCATGCGGTCCTCGTCGTGGCTGGTGGCGAAGCTGAGCCCGCCATCCAGAACCATCACCGCCAACAGGTGCTGGAGATTGATGTCCGGCATGTCGCGGTCATCGACGATAAAGGCGCGGTCGTCGGGCATGTGGGCGGCAATCGCCTCCACTTGGCCGGCGGTGATGGCGTGTTCGGCGATCAGGACCTCCAGGGAATCCAGCGCCGCCTGGATCGGCGATCCCACCGACCACTTCTTGATGTTGGTGTCCATGATCTCGAAGCGGCTGCCCAAGCCCTCGGACAGCCGCGAAGGCGAGGGGTCCTTGGAAAAGTTCGCCAGATAGCCGTCCTTGCCGCAGATCGCGTCCGGCACCCCGGTGAAGCCGGTGGCCACCATGCAAGCCGCGGTGACGCCGTTGCGCGCCGGCATGCCGCCGAAATCGAAGGCCTTCTCAAGATGGTCCTGGTCGCGCATGTAGATCTTGAGCCCCGACGCCTGCTGCGCCGAGAACGCCAACACGTTCTGCACATCGCCGGCATCCGCGCCGGCCAGCGCGGCGGCGGCGGCGGCGACGCCGAAGCCCGGCCCATGGCTGTGGCTACAGAGCGAATAGTCGTCGATGCCGCCCAGATTGAGCGCCAGGTTGAACCGCGCGCCCACATCGTAGCCCAGCGCCACGGCGCGTAACAACGCAGTCCCGCCCCGGCCACACTTTTCCGCCATGGCGAGCGCGCCGGGCACGATGGAGCAGCCCAGATGGGAGCGCGACGCAAGATGGGAATCATCGGTCTCGTCGGCATGGGCCATCATGCCGTTGGCCATGGCGGCGTTGATCGCCGTGGTCGTCATCCGGGTGCCGACCACGCCCGCTTCGCGCGCACCGCCGAGGGTGCGGGCGTATTTGATCGCCATTTTTCCCGGACCGAGCCTCGCGCCCGACACCATGGCGGCGAAGGTGTCGAGGATATGGTCCTGGGTCTTGGCGGTGACGTCGGCGTCAAGCCCTTGGTCCAGGGCGTGCGCGATATAGCGGCACAGCTCCGCTATGTGTGCTTCACCGTCGGATGCTGCCGCCATGACTCAGACCCTTTCATTTTGGGAGCCAGGGGACCGGAAATGCCCCATAAGCACGAATGACCTGATAAACTTGATTGGTTGTTACACCGTTGATCCCATCGGACCAGTATAAAATCAGGCAGGGCAGGAGGTACCGGGTGCGTGTTGTTAAGACATACGGGGGGCTGTTGGTGGTCCCTGCATTGGCATTCGCCTATGCGGCCTATGCCCTTTGGGAACTGACCACCGGTGCGTTCCAAGAGGTGACCATCATCTATACCTATGTCATCGCCATCCCCATGTTGCTGCTGGGATTGATCGCCGTCATCGGCGACATCCTCAAGCCGTCCCAGGCGATGGAGAGCGGCGATGACGATGAAGACGGCGGTGATGACGATGATCGGGCGCTGGCCCGGGGCGGCGCCCGGCGGGTGAGCCTGGTGGTGCTCGCCTCCCTGGTGCTGGTGATCGCGCTGCCCTATGTCGGCTATCTCATCGGGTTCTTTCTTTTTGTCGGGTTCGTGCTGTGGGCGGTCGAACTGAAGAACACTGTCGCCAGCCTGATCATCGCCGTGGCCATGGCCCTGGTTGTCCATTTCGTGTTCGCCGGGCTCTTGGGCCAGGATCTGCCGGTGGGGCCGCTCACCTTCTTAGGGTGGGGCTGACATGCCGGATGTCTTCTTCGAGGGTTTACAGCTCTTTCTCACCAACATCTGGATCGTCCCCCTTGGCGTGCTGATCGGCATGTTCGTCGGCGGCATGCCCGGGCTGACCTCATCGGGGACGCTGGCCATGTTGTTGCCGGTGCTGTTGGTGCTGAGCCCGGTGCTTGGGCTCATGCTGGGCGTCAGCATCTATGCCGGCGCCGAGATGGGGAACTCCTTCCCCTCGGTGATGTTGAACATTCCCGGAACCGCGGGCGGCGCGGTCACCGCCTTCGACGGCTTTCCCCTGATGAAGCAGGGCCTGGCGGCCTGGGCGCTGGGCATCTGCATCATGGCGTCGGTGATCGGCTCCCTGATCGGCGGCATTGCGTCCTTGTCGCTGTCGCCGCAGATCGCGTCCCTGGCGCTCCGCTTCGGGCCGGCGGAAATCTGCATCGTCATCCTGTTCGGCCTTGCCGTGATCGCGCAGCTTTCGGCCGGCGGCCTCGCCAAGGGCCTGTTCGCCGGCTTGTTCGGCCTGCTGCTGGCGACCACCGGCACCGACCCGACCTTCGGCCAGCAGCGGGGCACCTTCGGCATCGTCTTTCTGTTCGACAAGCTTCCCCTCATCGCCGCCCTGGTCGGGCTTTTGGGGTTTTCCGAGGTGCTGATCTATGTGGAAAAGGGCCTGTCGCGGCTTTTGAAGGAGGGGGAGGAGCTGCCGGGCACCCATATCGGCCTCACCGGCATCTTCTCAGGCATCAAGGAGACCTTCAAGTACCCCTGGGAGCTGATCAGGGGCGGCGCCATCGGCGTCGGCATCGGCGCCTTGCCCGGCGCCGGCGCATCCGTCGCCACCTTCGTCGCCTACCAACAAGCGCTGTCCTTTGCCTCGCCCGAGCGCAAGAAGCTGTTCGGCAGGGGCGCGCCGGAAGGCCTCATCGCCGCCGATGTCACCAACAACTCGGTGGTTGGCGGCGCCCTGGTGCCGATGCTGACCCTGGGCATTCCGGGCAGCGGCAGCATGGCGGTGCTGCTGGTGGTGATGAGCTACCACGGCATGTATGTCGGCCCGCGCCTGTTCCAGTTCTCCGGCGACGTCGCCTATGCGGTGCTCATCAGCCAGTTCTTCGCCGCTTTCTGCATTCTTGCCATCGGCATCGTGCTCGCCTTCTTCGCCTATAGGGTTGCGCTGTTGAACCTCAAGATGATGGTGCCGATCATTTCCGTGTTCTGCCTGATGGGCGGCTTTGCCCGCAACAATTACCTGTTCGACATGGCGGCCATGGTGGCGTTCGGCTGCCTCGGCTTCATCATGAAGAAATACAAATACCCGGTGGTCGCCATGCTGCTGGGCATCATCCTCGGCCAATTGTTCGAGCGCGAATTCATGCGCGCCTGGCGCATCGGCATGGATTCCCCGGATCTGTTCTTTTCCAGCGCCATCGCCCAGGTCCTGTGGGTGCTGTTCATCTTCACCTTTGTCGGCCCGCCGCTGCTCCGCCTGATCCGCAAACGGCTGGACGCGGCACGGTCGTAAGCAAAGGCGGCGCCATGGGTTCGGAGATCGTCGAGGTCAAGGTCTATCCCCCGGATGCCTTGCCGCCGAAAGAAAGCCAGCTCGCCTGGAAGCTCGCCGATATGGCGGTGGCGGATTGGCCCGATGACGCGGAAATCGACGACATGGCCGCCAACCGGGTGATCGACAACGCCGCCGTGGCCCTGGCCGCAATCAATCGCGACCCGGTGGCCAATGCCCGGTCCCAGGCCCTGGCCCATCCCCGCAAGGGCGGCGCGACGCTCATGGGGCTTCCCGCCGATCGCCGGTTTGACTGCGAATGGGCGGCCTGGGCCAATTCCACCGCGGTGCGCGAGCTCGATTTCCACGACACCTTCATGTCCACCGAACCGGGCCATCCCGGCGACAATATCCCATCCATCATCGCCGTCGCCCAGCAATGCGGGCGCAGTGGCCGGGACGTCATCCGCGGCATCGCCACCGCCTACCAGACCCAGACTGCGCTGTGCGACGCCATGGCCCTGGCGCCCCACCGCATCGATCATGTCGGCCATCTCGGGCCTTCGATCGTGGCCGGCATCGGCGCGCTTTTGAAGCTCGACACCGAGGTGATCTACCAGGCGATCCAGCATGCCGCCCATGTGGCGACGGCGACGCGCCAGTGCCGCAAGGGCGAGATTTCAAGCTGGAAGGCCTATGCGCCGGGCCATGTGGGAAAATGCGCCATAGAAGCCGTGGACCGGGCCATGCGCGGGGAAACCGGCCCCAGCCCGATCTATGAAGGGGATTACGGCATCATCGCCACCCTGCTCGATGGCGCCGATGGCCACTATGACGTGACCCTGCCCGACCCAGAGACGCCGCGCAGCGGTATCCTCAAGACCTACACCAAGGCCCATTCGGCGGGCTATCACGGCCAGTCGATCATCGATCTCGCCTTCAAGATGCGCGGCAGGATCGATGATTTCGATGCCATCGAGAGCATCGAGATCCACTCCAAGCGCTATACCCACATGGTCATGGGCAGCGGCAGTAATGATCCGCAGAAATATGACACCGGCGCCTCGCGGGAGACCCTGGATCAT
>CBDUSV010000059.1:0-11902 GCA_965369885.1 uncultured bacterium | reverse complement strand
CGGCAAAATCCCCCGCGCCGGTTGGCGGAACCCTAACAGAAAACTTTGCCCGGCCACAATCGGGGTTGCGAGGTTGGCGGGGCCAGGACCTCTATGCCCGTTTTCCCCCTAGGCTTACGTGTTTTTGCTCGCCGGCGCCGTTTTGTCCGGTACGAACCGGCGGGTCGACAGAATACAGACGGTGGCGGTGACGATCAGCGCCGCGGCGCACATGAAGACGATGCGCGGCAAGTCATTGTCGATCAGCCAGCCGAACAGCACCGGCGTGATGGCGGACCCGGCATCGAGGCCGGAATAGACGAAGCCGAACACCTTGCCGCTGGAGCCCCTGGGCACCACGGCGCGGGTCAACAGATCGCGGGACGGCCCCGCCAGGCCGTAGAAGTACCCGGCGACCACCAACAAGACCGGGATCCAGGACGGGTTCAGATCGCCGACGCCGACGGTCAACATCGAAGCCGCCGCGGTGGACAACGCCGCCACGGTGATGACCGGCGCGTTGGGTCTCCAATCGACCAGCACCCCGCCGCACAATATGCCGATGGGCGCCGCGGTCAGGAAGCAGGAAAAGGCGAAGGTGGCCTGGGCGTATGTGGTCCCGTATGCCCCGATCAAGGCCGCCGGACCGGAAGATTGCAGTCCCGACTGGCCCCCCGACGTGAACATGAAAAACATGAACGACAGAATTGCCGCCGGGCCCAGAAGCGACAGGAACGGCGCATTGACCGCCTCCTTGATGCCTTGTTCGGCGCGGATGTGGGAGCTGTCGCGAAAGCCCGAGCTGAACAGGGCGACGATGGCAACGGCGGCGAAGCCCGCCAGGCCGACGATGATGATCGATGTGCGCCAGCCCAGCCCCGGCGCGATCAGCCCCATGATGGTGGGCGCCGCCGCATAGCCGAGAAAGCCGCCGAAGGAATGAAAGGAATAGGCCCGGCCCATGCGGTGTTCGGAAATGGTCGCCGACAGCACGGAAAACTGGCACGGGTGGAACACCGAATTGCCCAGCCCCGCCACCGCCGCCAGCGCCACCAGGGCCGGATAGTTGGGCGCAAAGCCATACAGCGACGTGGCTGTGCACAGTATGGCGAACCCCGCGATCAGCACCGGGCGCGCCCCGAAGCGGTCGACCAGGAACCCGGCCGGGGTCTGGAGAAAACCGGAGAAGCTATAGAAAACCGTCACCACCACGCCCAACCGGGTGTAGCTGATGCCTTCCGCATTGTGGATCAGGGGAAACAGGAAGGGCAGGGAGACCTGGTAAAGATGGCTAAAGAAATGGCCAATACTGACCATGCCGATGACCTGGAAATCCCGCCGGCGGGCCACAAGCACGTCGCCGGTCATGGCAGCCCAAGCTCAACCGCCGGCAGGGGCTCACGGCCGCGGATGATGTCGGACGCCTTCTCGGCGATCATCAGGGTGGCGGCGTTGATGTTGCCACCGACCAGGTCGGGCATCACCGAGGCGTCTACCACGCGCAAGGACTCGATGCCGCGCACCCGGAGTTCCGGGTCGACCACCGAGGCGTCATCGGCGCCCATGCGGCAGGTGCCTGCGGGGTGATGGGCGGTGATGGCGGTCTCGCGGATGAAGCCGTCGATGTCGGCGTCGGTGGTGACATCCGCCCCGGGCGTGACCTCCATGCCGCGATAGGCATCCAGCGGCGCCTGGTGGGCGATGTCGCGGATCAGTCTTATGCCGTCGCGCAACGTGCGGATATCATTTTCGGCACTCAGGAAGTTTTGGTGGATCCGGACCGCCTTGGCGGGATCGGCGGAGGCGAGGCGGATGGCGCCACGGCTTTCCGGGTGGATCAGGGCCGGGCGCAGACTGAAGCCGTCGGGCCACACCGGGCTGATGCCCGGGAACCAGGGCGCCGCCTCGGGCGAGGTGGCGCGGAACATGATCTGGATATCGGGCACCGGGCAGTCGGGGTGGGTTGAGAGGAAGCCGTGGAAGCCGCCGGGCATCACCGTCGCCGGGCCGGTGCCGGTCAAGTAGGCCCGGATCATGCTGAAGGCGAGGCGGTCGAAGCGCATCTCGCCCTGGAACGGGCTTGCGCCGTTGCGGGCGTAATGGATCGAGACCACCAGATGGTCCTGCAGGTTTTCGCCGACGGCTGGGATATGGGACCGGGGCGCGATGCCGAGGGTGCTAAGCGCGTTGCCGTCGCCGATGCCCGACAGCATCAGGATCTGCGGTGAGTTGATGGAGCCCGCACACACCAGGACCTCGCGGTTGGCGCGGACGCTGTGCTTGCTGCCTCCCTCGCGGTATTCGACCCCGGTGGCGCGGCCGGCGTCGAGGGTGATGCGGCTCACCAGCACATGCATTTTGAGCGCCAGATTGGCGCGCTTGAGCGCCGGGCGCAGATATCCCACCGCCGCCGAACAGCGCCGGCCCTGCTTGATGGTGGATTGGCTGGGGCCGAAGCCGTCGGCGTGTTCTGCGTTATAGTCCTCGGTCACCGGGATGCCGGCGGCGCGGCCGGCCTCGAACCAGGCGCCGACCAGGGGGTCGGTATTGCGCGGGCCCTGGACATGGATCGGGCCGGACCCGCCGCGAAACTTGCTCTCGCCGCCTTCCCAGGTCTCGGTGCGCTTCAAGTAGGGCAGCACATGGGCGTAGGACCAGTCCTTGAGCCCGCCCCGGGCCCAGCGGTCATAATCGCCGGGATGGCCGCGGACGTGTGCCATGGCATTGATCGACGATGAGCCGCCGATGATCTTGCCCCGGGCGGTCTCGATGCAGCGCCCGTTGAGATTGGCCTCGGGCTCGGTGTCGAAGCCCCAGTCATGCATGCGGTGCTGCCACAGCTTGCCGAGGCCGATGGGGATGTGGATCAGGGGATCGGTATCGCGCCCGCCGGCCTCGAGGATGAGAACGCTGACGTCGGCGTCCTCGGTCAGGCGGTTGGCCAGCACCGAGCCCGCCGAGCCGGCGCCGACGATGATGTAATCGAACTCTTTATCTGTCGCCATTGTCATCCATCATAGCGTGAAGTGAGCCCATGAACATGCTCATCGGCTGAGCGCGCGGAGCCGGGTCAACATTAGCACCATCAGCGCCGTGATGGCGGTCAACAGGTAAAGCCCTGCGGAAAACCCGCCGGTGACATCGAACAGATAGCCAACCGTGAGCGGCCCCAGCACGCCGCCGACCTCGCCGGCGGAAAAATACATCCCACTCGCCGAGCCGATGGTGCGGCTGCCGACGCCCCTTGTCTCCATCAGCACCAGCAGCATCACCGACGACATGGCGCCCCTGGCGGTGCCCTGCAGCATGAGGGCGGCGGCGAGCAGAGGACCGGTGCCGCTTTGGATCAGCAGGGTCGCGGTGCCGGCGCACAGGAACAGCCCGCCAAGGATGACGAAGCGCCGCGCCGGGCCGGCCAGGCGCGGGATCACCAGGGCGGCGACGATGCCGACCGCATGGGGGATGGCGGCCCAGTACCCGGCGGTGGCGGCATCCATGCCGTGGGTCCTGAGGATTTCCGGCAGCCAGTTGTTCATGCCGTGATTGAAGAAGAAGATGAAGATGCTGATGCCGAGGACGAGACGCAGCGCCGGGCGGCGCAACAGATCGGCGAAGATCTCAAGCTGGGATTGGTGCGGCGCGGTGTCTTCGGCGCCGGTGGGGGGTGTCAGTTCGGCGCCGCGGGCGCTGATCGCCAGCCAGACCAGGGAGACCAACAACACGAACCCGGCGTAGAACATCAGGACGGCGCGCCAATTGCCGCCGAAAAGCGGCATGGCGACGGAATTGGTCAGCATCAATGTGGTGACGACGCCCAAGGCCGGGCCGGAGGCATAAATCCCCATGGCGAGGCCGCGTTCGGTGTCGCGGAACCACTGGCTGACCAGCTTGGGCCCGCCGACGGAAATCAACGGCCCGCCGAGGCCGAACAGGGCGACGGCGAGGAACAGCGTCAGATAATCTGGAGCAAGCCCGCGCAACAGGCCCGATAGGGCGATGATCAGGGCCGCCAGGAACATGGCGCGCCGGGGCCCGATGCGGTCGAGCAAAGCGCCGCAAGGCACCGCCGAGGCGATATAGACCAACGGCCACGCGCCCAGGATGCTGCCCATGGCCGAATGGCTGAGGCCAAGATCAATGGTGATCACATTGACCAGGGGCGCCAGGCTGCCGGTGGTTAGCCCGAAGCTGAAATACAACAGCCAGGCGCCGCCGAGCATGACCCAGCGATAGGGCTTGGCTCCAGTGGCATCGCCGGCCGCCGTGGTGTGGTCTTGCTCAGGCCCCATTCATCGCCCCATGGCTGCTGTCCCCAGATGACAAAAAAGAGGCGGGCCTCCTCGTGGAGACCCGCCCCGTTGGTTCACGTAAGGCAAGATTGGTGATTAGCAGCTCACCGCTTTCGCCAGGGTCTTGTCGCCTTCGTAAGTGATCGAGCAACCCATGCCGACCTTGAGCTTGGAGCCCTTGGCCTTCTTGCCGCCGATTTTCACCTTGGTGGCGCGGCGGTTGATGAAGGCCTTGACTGTCTTGCCCTTTTCCTTGAAGGAAATCACCCGGCCCTTTTTCTGGATCTTGGTGATGGATGATTTGACCGTGCGGTAATTGGTCTTGCGCTTGGTGACGGTGCCGCTTTGCACCGCCTGGGCGGCGCGGTCGACCACGTCCTTGGGCGTCTTGTAGATGTCGGCGACCAGCTTTTGCACCGCCTTGCCGGTCATCGGCCGGTCGATGGAAAGCCGGCGCTTCTTGGCCTCGGCCAGGAACTTGGGGTCGTTGTAGGTCTTGACGAAGGCGGCACGCAGTGCCTTGACGCGGTCCTTGGGAACGCCGGGAGGCGCCACATAGGGCCGGCCCATGGCGAGCCCGGAGAAGATCAGGCGCAGGATCTGCTTGTCGGCCTCGGACTTCGCCAGATCGATGGTCAAGGGAACGTTGGGAAGATCGGGATGCTTGGCCAGGGCCTGCTGGGCGATGATATGAATCTTGCCTTGCTTGACCCATTTCATCTTCGTCGCCTTGACCGATGACCATGACCAGGTGGCCCGGCCCTCGATCTCGCCCCGTTCCATCGCCAGGTTCATCAGATTGCCGCCGGGATAGCAGCACACGGTCTTGAACTTGGTGCCGATGATGGTGTTCATCACCCGGGGAAAGACGCCGGACTGGGATGACGGGCTGGCGGCGCCGACGATCAGCACCTTGGTCTGGGCGTCCTTGATGGTCTTGACGCCGGATTTGTGCCACGACGCCGAGATCGACACTTCGGTGTTGATGCTGCCGAGCCAGTTGAACTTCTGGGCATCGAAGGCTGCCTTGGATTTGTCTTTCAGCATCAGCGGCTCGGACGCCATGGTGCGGCCGACGGCGGCGATGGCGGTGCCGTCCTTGGGCGCGACCCCATACATGAAGTTGGTGAGCCGCAGGCTGCCGGCGCCGCCCATGTTCTTGGGGATCATCTTTGGATTGCCGGGAATGTGGCGGTTCATGTGGCGGCGAAGGGTGCGGGCATAACGGTCATAGGTCGATCCCGACGAATAGCCGATATAGACGATGACGGTCTTGCCCTTGTAGAAATCCGCCACCGATGCCGCCGGGGCGGGGGTGAAACTCAACCCCGTCGCGATGGTGGCGAAGGCGGCGGCAAAACTGAACTGTGCGAATCTATTCATGATTTGGTCTCCCTTTCTTGCCGTGTCCGGGCTCTCCCCCTTTGGCCCGGTTTGGCTAGTCCGGGCGACTATAACCGGTTCCGGGCACGGCGTCGATGGTATCCCGGGGGCCAAGCCACTCAATAAATTGGAACAATTCAAATCTTGCGAGGCGCTAGTTGGCGGGCTTGATTTCGACGATCATGCGCTTGTTGGCGTCGATGGTGAAGCGGACCTTGTCGCCGCGCTTGAGACCGCGAAGAAGCGCACGGTCCCGGACCTGGTAGCTCATCACCATGGGGGCCATGAAGTCCTTGATCTCCTCATGGTCGATGATAAGCCTGTTCTCACGCGGCTCGGTGGCCTGGACGATTCCGACGCCGTGATAAAGCCGCTGGGCCTGAGCGGCCTTCGCCGCCTTCACCGCCTTCGCCGCCGGGGGTGCGCTGCCCTTGCCGATGATCAACTTGCCATGCATGCCCATCTTTTCGTGGGTCGCCACATGGCAGTGGAATTCCAGGGTGATGTCCTCGTCGGGGGTGATGAAACGGGCGGTTTGGCTTTGCGGTCCGCTGAACTCCATGGTGAACATGGGATTGAGGCCGGGCAGCATCATGGCGTGGCGCACCTTGTCAGTGTTTTCCAGCACGATCTCGATCTCCTCGCATTTGCCGGCGCGAATGATGCGCGGGGAGAAGGCGAAGACCTCGCCGGCACGCGCGAACCTGGTGCCGCCCTTCAAGTGGATGCGGCGGAAACTCCGCGGCTTCTTGCACGATGCCGCCTGGATCTGGTGGCCGGCCAACAGGTCCTGGCGCGGCAATGGCGGAGGGCGGGCGGAGCGGCGCGGATAGGCGAACTTGCCGCCTCTGGGCTCTCCCTCGGGCCAGCCATAGGCGTAGTCGGGCGAGGTGGTGTGGAAGATACCGGGATCGAACACCGGCTGGGCGCCACGGTAGTAGGCCGGATCGAAAAACCTTTCGATGCTGATGGCGGTGCGCGGCAGCCCATCCTTGGTCATGAAGCCGTCATAGACGATGGTGGCAAGATCACCGCCGGGCCCGATGCCCTGGTTGGTCACCCTTTCTTCGGTGTGGTCGTGCAGGATCCACACCCCCGGCCCCGAGGCGTAACGCTTGTCGCTGCCGGGCCTAAGTTCGAGATCGAGGCGTTGCGCCGGGGCGATGGCGAAGACGTCGCGCGTCACCTGGGCCTCCTTGGCAAGTTCGTAGCCGTCGAGATGGGTCACGGTGGGGTGATGGCCGTGGGTGTGCAGGGCGAGCATTCGGGCGCCAGCATTGAGAACCCGGAGCTTGACCCGCTCACCGGATTTGACCTCGATCGGCGTATCGCGGAGCGTGAACGGGAAGGCGCGGCCGTTGAGCATGAAGATATCGGGCTGGCGCCGCGTCGAATCATATTCGCGATGCATGAGTTTTTCGATTTCGCGGGGGTCGTCGTAAACCGCCGGGATGCGGTTGAGCCGCGAATCGATGTCGGTGTAGACCATCGAATATTCCCGCTGGTAGCGTTCCATCGCCGCCTTTGCCAGGTCGGGGATGCGGCCGGCGCCGGGGATCAGATGGGAAAAGTTGTTGTTGGCCCGGTTGGGCTCGATGATCAGCATGCCGACCAGCCCCATGAGCACGTGGACGTCGGGCTGGACATGGCAGTGATAGAAGTGGGTTCCCGGATTCTTGGCGACGAAATCGTAGGTAAAAGATTCCCCCGGCTTGACCGGGGCTTGGATGATATCGGGCACCCCGTCCATGGCGTTGGGGTGGATGGTGCCGTGCAAGTGGATGGTGTGGGGGAAATAGTGGGTGTTCTTGAGGATGATGCGCACCCGGTCCCCCTCCTCGACGCGGATGGTCGGGCTGGGGGCGCGCGCCACTTCGGTCATGCCGTGGCCTTCGGGCGCGAACACCCAGAAGGTCGCGAACTCTCCGGGATAGACCTCTTGTTGGACCTCGATGACTTCGAGACGGATGGTGACTTCGTCGGGGTCGCCGTCATTGTCGAGATCGCGTCCGAGCACCAGGGCCTGGTCCGCCATTCCCGGCAATGGCGGCTTGGCCCAATGGCCCGATGCCCAGGCGGGCGTACCCGTGGCCGATAGCCACAGCCAGCCAAGCACGGCAATCGCCCAGCCGAGCACGGGAATAGCATTGTGTTTCAAAGCGGTCATATTCAACCGAACACGGTAAACCCGTTGCCCGGGTTACTTCTTCATCTTCATTTTCTTCATTTTCTTCATCATGCGCCAGTGCAGGATGTCGGCCGCGACGGCGGAGCCCTTGGCGGCATCCGCCTTGGCGATGGCGCGGGCATGATCATAAGCCCCCTGGGGCTTTTGGTGATTGTGCTTGGCGCCGGCGAGCATCATTTTGGCGTCGTCGAGAAGGGCATGGACCAAGGCCATGTCGGCCCGGGACATCATCTTTCCCATGCCCTTCATGTCGCCGGTGACCTTGTCGATGGCGGCCTGGGCGGCGGTAAAGTGCTTGGGACATTCGAACGCCTGGGCACTGAACGGGATGACAAAAGCTACAGTGAAAAGCAACCCGATGAGAAGACGTTGAATTGCCATGACCAAATCTCCCTGTTGAAGTTTCCTGTTTCCGGTTCCCGATTCGAATTGCCGTCACCGGTCGGTCACTTGACCATGCAGCTAACAGGTTGTTGCTTATGCGTGCAATTCAACTTTTTGTGAAGATGTGCCGGGAAAACTCTCAGCGCCGGCGCCGGCCGCCGAGATTGATGCCGGCATCGACGGTGAGGTTCTGGCCGGTGATGAGATCGGCGTCCTTGAGGAACCACACCGCGACCTCGGCGACGTCGTCGGGCGTCGAGATCTTGCCCAAGGGCGCCATCTCCTCGCTGGCGGTCTTGTGGGCCTGGAAGGCGTCCTCGCCGATGCCGTTCCGCACCCAGCGGCCGTCGATGAAGCCGGGCGACACCGCGTTGACCCGGATCTCCGGCCCCAACATCCGCGCCAGCGCCAGGGTCAGATTGTTGAGCGCCGCCTTGGAGCAGGCATAGGCGATCGAGCTGCCGGTGCCGAACATGCCGGCGGTCGACGAGATATGGACGATGGCGCCGGCGCCCTGGGCCTTCATATGGGGCGCCGTGGCGCGGGCCATCTGGTAGGGCCCGATCAGATTGACGGCGTAGATACGCTGGAAATCCTCGGCGTTGAGGGCATCGAGGTCGCCGGCCTCGACGAACTTGGTGGTCCCGGCCGAGTTGATCAGCCCGTCGATGCGGCCCCAGCGCTCCATCGCCGCCGCCACCATGGCGCGGCACTGACCATCGTCGCTGACATCGGCCTTGAAGAGCAGGGCCTCGGCGCCGGCGGCCTCGCAGGCGGCGACGGTGTCGGAGGCCTCGGCCTCGCTCTTTGTGTAGTTGATCACCACATTGCAGCCGTGGGACGCAAGCAATCGCGCCGAGGCGGCGCCGACGCCGGTGGCCGAACCGGTGATGATGACGACCCCTTGGGCCAGATCCATGTCCTATCCTCCCGTCTCAATCGGCTTTATTGTATCGGCGCCCGCAGCCGTCTACCATGGGTTAAGTTATCGCAAGGAAAAACAACATGCCGGGAGGACGCGAATGAAGCCCCAGCCCTATGGGCCGTTTCCCTATGTGCCGATCACGCGCAGGCCCAAATTCAACTGGCCCGATGGTGGCCGTGTCGCCATCTGGGTGATGGCCAATTTCGAATATTTCCCCTTCGACCAGCCGGTGCCCGACGGCACCGGTAAGGTGCCCGACGTGGCGACCTGGTCGAAGCGCGATTACGGCAACCGCATCGGCGTCTTCCGCATCTTCGACGTGTTGGACGATTACGGCATCCGCGCCACGGTGACGCTCAATTCCGATCATTGCGATGTCCACCAGGAAGTCATCGACGAGGCGCTTAAGCGCGACTGGGAGATCATGGGCCACGGCGAAAGCAACAGCCGGGCGATGCACGAGATCCCGCCGGAAGACGAGCAAAGCACCATCCACAATTCATTGGCGCGGATCGAGAAATCCACCGGCGCCCGGCCCCGGGGCTGGATGGGCCCGGGCATGCACGAGACCTGGAACACGCTGGATTATCTGGCTGACGAAGGCATCGAATATGTCGCCGACTGGATCAATGACGACCAATGCTGCCTGATCGACGCCGGGGACAAGAAACTGGTGTCGCTGCCCTATGGCGAGAACCCCCACGACAAGGCGGCGTTCACCCGCTACCGCTTCACGGCCGATGATTTCGCCCTGATGATCACCGACCATTTCGACGTGCTGCACCGCGAAGGCGGAGACTCAGGCCGGGTCATGACCATCGCGCTGCATCCCTTCGTCATCGGCCTGCCTCACCGCATCGGCTGTCTGCGCAAGGCGCTGGACCATATCGTCGCCCAGGATGGCGCCTGGTTTGCCACCGGCGGCGAGATCGTCGATCATTTTCTCGATTCCGGCGCGACGTTTTAGCTGAGGGGAGAGCAGCCATGAAACCCGAATTCTACGGCCCCTTCGCCTACACCTCCATCCGCAACCGGCCCCGCATCAAATGGCCCAACGGCGCGCGCCTCGCGCTCTGTGTCATACCGTGCCTTGAGCATTTCGCCCTCGATCAGCCGATGCCCGAAGGCACCCGCAAGGTGCCCGACATCCCGACCTGGTCGAAGCGCGATTACGGCAACCGGGTCGGCGTCTTCCGCATCTTCGATGCCCTGGACCGCCACAGCATTCGCGCCACCGCGGCGATCAATTCCGATCTCTGCGACGCCCACCCCGAGATCATGGAAGAGGTCGCCAAGCGCGAATGGGGCGTCATCGCCCATGGCGAAAGCAACAGCCGTTTCCTCAATGGCATGGAGCCCGCCGAGGAACAACGCGCCATCCACGATGCCCTGGCCAAGATCGAGTCCGCCACCGGCACCCGGCCCCGGGGCTGGATGGGCCCGGGCATGCAGCAGACCGCCAACACCATGGAATACCTTGTCGCCGAAGGCATCGAATATGTCGCCGACTGGCTCAATGACGACCAGCCCTACATGATCGGCGTCGGCAACGAGAAGCTGGTGGCGCTGCCCTATGGCGGCGAGACCCACGACAAGGGCGTGTTCATGCGGCTGTTTTTCACCCCGGCGCAATACCAGCAAATGATCACCGACCATTTCGACGTGCTCTACCGCGAAGGCGCGGACTCAGGGAGGGTGATGGCGTTGCAACTCCATCCCTATGTCATCGGCGTGCCCCACCGCATCCAGGCGCTGGAACGCGCCTTGGAACATATCTGTTCCCATGACGATGTCTGGTTCGCCACCGGCGACGAGATCGTCGATCACTATCTGAATTCCGGCGCCACGTTCTGAATCGGCAGGCTGCTCAGTCGTAAAGAGGGCCGCTCTATTCGGCGTCGAGGGGGGTCTTCAGCACCATGTCCTTGACGAAGATGCCGGCGGGCCTGCCGCCGGGGCCATCGGCGCCGTAGCGCTCGGTCAGGCCCGGCGGGAGCGGCCGGCCCTCGGGCGTCGCCAACCACAGGCGCATGAGGTGACGCTTGCGCCCCCCGGCCAGGTCGTCGTCATAGCCCGAGCGCGAATGCAGCACCACATGGTTGTGAACAAGCTGGATGTCGCCACGCTCCAGGATCATGCCGTGGCAAAGTTCATCGGCCAGCGCCGTCATCACATCAAGCGCCTCGGTCTGTAGCGGCGTGAAGCGCGGCAGCTCGTCAAAGCGTTGCGCCGAGCGGATATAGCCGCCCTGCCAGCTCGTGGTCAGGGCGCCGCCATGGTAGTTGAACACCGGCAGCCGCCACCACGGCTCCATGCCATTGGGGATCTCGCCACGGCGGTCGCGGTACCACGGCTTGGCGAGCTCGGCCGCCAGATCGGGCCGGCGCGCCAGAAGCTCATTGTGGATGGCGGCGGCGCTCACCACCGTGCTGGCGCCGCCTGCTTTCGCGGTCTCGAGACAGAGCAGGACCACCACGTCACAGGAATCCGAGTGCCAGGGCAGATCCGACGAGGTGTGATAGCCGCGGTTGGCGGCGTCGGCAAAGCCGTCGCCCGAGAGGTCCTTGACATGTCCAAGCAGGTGCCCCTTGGCGTTTTGCGACACCGGCACGCCGACGCGAAGGCCGATGCCCCAAAAGGCGATGGCCGCCTCCTCGCGGCTGTAACGTTCGACAGGCACCCCCTTGATCAGGGCCAGCCCCAGGCCATCGATGACCTGATCGCGCACCGAGCGCAGCTTGTCATCGAGGTGGG
>CBDUSV010000058.1:0-12176 GCA_965369885.1 uncultured bacterium | reverse complement strand
AAGATGGATCAGCGCGTCGTCAAGTTTGCCCATTGGGTCATCAAATGGCGCTGGGCCATCATCGCCTTGACCGTCGTTGCCGCCGCCGCCGCCGCTTCCGGCGGCCGTTATCTTTCCATCACCTCCAATTACCAGGTCTTCTTCGGCAAACATAATCCGCAACTCCAGGCCTATGAGGACCTGCAGAAGATCTACACCCGGGAAGACAATCTGAGTTTCATTGTCTCGCCGGCGGGTGGCAATGTGTTTACGCCGAAAATTCTCGCAGCGATCCGGGATCTGACCGCGGCCGCCTGGCGTATGCCCTACGCCAGCCGGGTCGATAGCCTGACCAATTTCCAACACAGCTACGCCCGGGGCGATAGCCTCACCATCGAAGATCTGGTCAAGGACCCAGGAGCCCTTGACGCCAAGGCGATTGCTGCCGTCCGGGCGGTTGCCAACCGCGAGCCGCTACTGAAGAACCGCATCATCTCCCTCGACGGCGCGGTCACCAATGTCAACGTCACCATCCTGCTGCCCGGAAAAAACCCCAAAGAGTCCCTTGAGACCATGGCGGCCGCGCGCGGGCTGGCGGCCAAGTTCATAGCCAACAATCCCGGCGCCCGGGTTGCGTTGACAGGGGTGATCCCGCTGAACAACGCTTTTACCGATTCCGGTATGCGCGACATCAAAACCTTGGTGCCATTGATGTATGTCATCCTGCTTGTGGTGATGGGTGCTCTTCTGCGGTCGGTTTGCGGCACGGTGGTCACATTGCTTGTCATCGGCTTTTCGGCGGCCACCGCCATGGGCCTGGCGGGATGGATGGGGATCAAGATGACACCGATGTCGATGATGTCGCCGACCATCATCCTGACCCTGGCGATCGCCGATTCCATCCATGTGCTGGTGACCCTGTTCAAGGAGATGCGCCTTGGTGCATCGAAGCGGGATGCCATCGTCGAAAGCTTGCGGGTGAATTTTGGCCCGGTGTTCCTCACCAGCCTGACCACGGTGATCGGCTTCATGAGCCTCCATTTCAGCGATGCGCCGCCGTTCCATGATCTGGGCCGCATCACCGCCATGGGCGTCACCGCGGCCTGGATCTATTCGATCATGTTCCTGCCGGCCCTGGTCGCGGTTCTGCCCTTGCGGGTCAAGCCGCGCACGGACTCCTTCAGCTGGGGCATGGGCCCCATCGCCGAATTCGTCATCGCCCGGCGCAGGGTGGTGTTGATCGCTATGTCCATCGTCGTGGTCGGGCTCGGCGCCATGATCCCGCGCATCTCCCTCAATGATCAGTTCGTGCGCTATTTCGATAAGAGCCTTCAGTTCCGCGCCGATAACGAATTCGCCAAGGCGCATCTGCCGGGGATTTATCAGGTCAACTGGTCCTTGCCCTCGGGCCAAAGCGGCGGCATCAGCGAGCCCGAATTTCTCAGCCACGCCGAGGCCTTCACCCGCTGGCTCAGGGCGCAACCGGAAGTCGCCAATGTGGTCAGCCTCACCGATGTCTTCGCGCGCCTCAACAAGAACATGCATGGCGACGATGAGAGTTATTTCCGCCTGCCCAAATCCCGCAATCTGACGGCGCAATATCTGCTGCTCTACGAGATGTCGCTGCCCTATGGGCTTGATCTCAACAATCAGATCAACGTGGACAAATCATCGGTGCGCATGATCGCCACATTGAAGGACATCACCACGGTGGGTCTCAGGCAATTCGAGAGCCGGGCCCATGGCTGGCTCGGCCGGAATTTCCCCACCGCCAAGGACGCCAAGGCCACCAGCCCCTTCGTGATGTTCGCCTATATCTCCCAGCGCAACATCCGGGGCATGCTGTTCGGCACATTCCTCGCCTTCCTGCTGATCTCGTGCTCCATCATGTTGGCACTACAGAGCGTGAAACTGGGCATGGTCAGCCTGGTGCCCAATCTGGTGCCGGCGGTGATGGCCTTCGGCATCTGGTCGATCTTCGTTGGCGAGGTCGGCATGGCATCGTCGGTGACCACCGCCACCAGCCTCGGCGTCATCGTCGACGCCACCATCCATTTCCTCAGCAAGTATTTACGTTCAAGGCGCGAAACCGGCGCCAGTGCCGCCGATGCGGTGCGCTACGCCTTTTCCACCGTCGGCACGGCGCTCTGGGTCACCGCCGGGATCCTGATTGTCGGCTTCGCGGTCCTCTCGCTATCGACATTCAAGATCAACGGCGATATGGGTCTGCTGACCGCCATCGCCATCGCCGCCGCGCTGGTCGCCGACTTCCTTTTGCTGCCGGCGCTGTTGCTCACCGTCGACAGATCGAGATTTTCCAAGGGGGCCGCAACTCCATGATTTTGAGAGCCATCTTCGTGATCTTCGCCATCGCCCTAGCCAGCCTGGGCGGCCGCGCCATGGCGGAAACTTCCCAGGAAAAAGGCCTCGCCATCGCCAAGGAGGCCGACAAGCGCGATCTCGGCTGGCGTGACAGCAAGACCACGCTCCGGATGGTGCTGACCAACCGCCACGGCCAGAGCAGCACCCGCGAGTTGCGAACCCTGTCCCTCGAGGTCAATGCGCCGGGGCGCGGCGACAGCAGCCTTTCCGTGTTCGACCGCCCCCGGGACATCGATGGCACCGCCTTCCTGTCCCACACCAAGATCACCGAGCCCGACGAACAGTGGCTCTATCTGCCGGCCTTGAAGCGGGTGAAGCGGATCTCGTCGGCCAACAAATCGGGCCCGTTCATGGGCAGCGAATTCTCCTATGAGGATCTGTTGAGCTTCGCGGTCGAACGCTACACATACAACTGGCTGCGCGACGAGGCCTGCGGCAAGCTTCAATGTTTCGTGTTGGAGGAGTTCCCAGTCTACCGCAATTCCGGCTATACCCGGCTGGTGGTGTGGATCGACAAGACTGAATACCGACGCATGCGTATCGACTATTATGACCGCAAGGCATCCCTGCTGAAGACATTGGTGTTTTCCGGCCACAAGCAATATCTCGGAAAATATTGGCGGGCCCAGCGCATGGAAATGAAGAACCATCAGACCGGCAAAAGCACGACGCTGACCTTCAAGGGCTATGCGTTCCAAACCGGTCTCAACAAAAACCTGTTCACCCCTGGCCGGCTCAAGCGCATCCGGTGAGCGTTCGCCGCCACCTCATTGCTGCCGGGCTCGTGGCGCTCGCGCTTTGCCACTGGCCAACCATTCCCGCCATGGCGGGCGTTTGGGATTTCTCCGGATCGGTCTCCGGAGATTTGCGGGTCTTTCCCTTTGCACCGCGCTTTTCAGATCAGGACGATGTCCGGCTTTCGCCGTCCGCCGCGTTCGCCCCCGAGCTGGTCTATAGCTGGGACGGCGGCGCCAACCGTCTGACCTTCAAGCCCTATCTGCGCCTGGATCTGGACGACGACAACCGCAGCCATGGCGATATCCGGGAGGCCAACTGGCTCCATCAGGGCGACGATTGGTCTTTGGTGGTGGGCTTCGACAAGGTGTTTTGGGGGGTCGCCGAATCCCGTCATCTGGTCGACATCATCAACCAGACCGATGGGGTCGAGAACATCGACGGCGAGGACAAGCTGGGCCAGCCCATGGTCAATCTGACCCTGCTGCGCAATTGGGGCACTCTCGGGATCTTCATTCTGCCCGGCTTCCGTGAGCGCACATTCGCCGGTGACGATGACCGGCTGCGTGGGCCAAAGCCAATCGATGACGACAACCCGATCTATCAATCCGCCGCCCGTGGGTGGCATGTGGATTACGCCCTGCGCTGGGCCCACAGCTTCGACAAATGGGATATGGGCATCGCCTATTTCTATGGCACCAGCCGCGAGCCGGTCCTGGTGTCACGAACCGAACCCGGTGGCCGCAAGGTGTTCGTGCCCCGCTATGATCTGATCCACCAGACCAGCCTCGATCTGCAATACACCTCGGGCGCGTGGCTGTGGAAGTTGGAGGCCATGACCCGTTCGGGCCAGGGCCACCGGTTCGGCGCCAGCGTCGCCGGGTTTGAATACACCGCGTTTCATGTCTTTGGCGGCAATGGCGATCTCGGATTGCTGGCGGAATATCAATATGACGGGCGCAATCAAAACGTCGGCCCGGGAACCGCGGCAGACGACGATATTTTCCTTGGCGCGCGCTATACCTTCAACGATGCCGCCAGCACGGCGGTCCTCGCCGGCGCCGTGGCCGACCGCGCTTCGGGGGCGTTGCGGTTCTTCGTCGAGGCCGAGCGCAGGCTCACCGGCAATTGGAAGGCCGAGATCGAGGGCCGGTTCTTCGTCAATATCCCCGACGGTGATCTCGGCGCCGGCATCCGCGATGATGATTTCATCACCATCAGCCTCAGCTACTTCTTCTGAGTTGATTTGAATTGGCGCCAGAGGCTTCCCACATTTAAGAAGAGAGCGGAGGGCAATCGCCATGATCAAAGGGCTGCACCACAACGCCTATCGCTGCCGTGATTCCGAAGAGACCCGGGAATTCTATGAGGATTTTCTCGGCCTACCCCTGGCCAACGCCTTCGAGATCACCGAAACCAAGACCGGGCGCGAGACCAGCGTGCTGCACAGCTTCTACCGCCTCGGCGACGGGTCGTTCCTCGCCTTCTTCGAGGCGCCGGGCCGTCCCTTCGATTTCAAGCCCCAGCATGACTATGATCTGCATATCGCCCTCGAAGTCGATAAGGCGACGCTCGAGGCCATGTTCGAGAAGGGCAAGGCCGCCGGCATCGAAACCCGGGGCATCGCCGACCATGGCTTCGTCCGTTCGATCTATTTCCGCGATCCCAACGGCTATGTCATCGAGCTTGCCGCGCCAGCGGGATCTTCCAACGAGACCGCCGCCGAAGGAGAGAACAAGGCCCATGATGCGCTAGAGCACTGGCAGGAGACCAAGGCGACATAAACCTAAGCTGCTCAATTGACTTTTGTTGGGCAGGGAAACACATGAGGAGACTGATCATGAAACGGTCCAGCATGTTGTTGTCGGCTGCTGTTGTGGCAGTAATGTGTTTTGGTATTTCAAACTCGGCGCATGCCCATGGCCAAGGGGGGCCGCAAGGTCAGGGTATGATGAGCCCAGGCATGATGCATGGTTATGGCATGGGTCCCGGCATGATGGGTGGCTACGGAATGTGCCCAGGCATGATGGGCCACGGCATGATGCATGGTTATGGTATGGGCCCCGGAATGATGGGCCACGGCATGATGCATGGTTATGGCAGGGGTCCCGGAATGATGGGTCAGGGCATGATGGGTGGTTATGGCAGGGGTCCCGGAATGATGGGTCCCGGCATGATGGGGCCAACCCTGAGGCAGGATTTGTCCGTAGACGACGCTCGCCATCTGCTCGGGCACCAGCTCGCCTGGCAGGGGAACAAAGGTCTCAAGCTGGGTAAGGTGGAAGAAAAGGACGCGGATACCATCATCGCGGAGATCGTCTCGGCGGAGGGAAAGGTGGTCCGGCGCCTGGTGGTGAACCGCCATACCGGCAGGATTCAGGCGGTTAAGTAGCCCGAAAGACCCGTCCAAGGCATGCCGGCCCGGCACTGCCTACCGCGTCGTCTTACGACAACTCGATGCGGCGCTTGGGGATCATGATGGTCACGATCAGGATGGCGAGGCAGATCGCCAGCACGTAGAACAGCCAATGGGCCTCGCCGACATCCAGGATATAACCGAATAGCAGTGGCGCCGTGGCGCCGCCGATGGCCGCCCCCGTTGCCACCATGCCGATGGCCTTGCCGAAGGATTCCCGGGGAATGACGGCGCGCATCAGCATGTCGCGGGCGGGCCGCAATATGCCTTGGAGAACCCCGGCCAGGCTCAAGGCGGCGATGATCAGGGCCATCGGCATCGACACCGATCCCAGCATCACGAACAGGGTCCCGGATCCGGCCAGGACGGCCACCGCGATCAGGGTATGGCGCGGCGTCTTGTCGACCAGGAAGCCACCTGCCAGCACGCCGATGGCGCTGGCGACCAGATACCCGGTCAAGGCGCTCGAGGCCATGGTGAGGGGGGCGTCGTGGAGATCCACAAGGGCCGCCACCACGAAGGAATGGATGCCATGGGTGGTCAACGCGTTGAAGATGAAGAAGATGAGGAACAGAAACAGCGATCCCGACGCCAACAGGCGGATCTCCTGGAAGAACCCCAGGCCCTCCGGCCTTTTGACCCTCACCACGTCATCGCGCACGATGCGCCACTGTGTCATCAGCGTCGCGGTCACGATAAGGCCCATCACGCCGGCGATGAGCAAGGCCACGCGCCAATCCCACTGGAGGGCGATGAACACGATCAATGGTGGCGCCACCGCGCGGCCGGCATGGGCCGCGAACATATTGATGCCGAAGGCACGGCCGATCCAGTTGGGCGACATCGAGGCATTGAGGATGGTGTAGTTGGATGGCCGCATGGTTGAAATCCCCACCCCGAACAGCATCATCACCGGCATCGCCGACCAGAAACTGGGAACCATCGAAAACAGGATGAAGCTGACCGAAAGGGTAAAAAGACCGGCGATCAGCATGCGCTTGCCGCCCAGATGGTCGACCAGGAAGCCCATGGGAATCTGCAGCAATCCGGTGGTGATGGGCCTGATGGTCAAAAGCAGGCCGAGCATGGTGTAGCTGACGCCGAATTCCACCTTGAGGAAGGGAATCAGCACCGGGATGCACAGCACGTAGAAATTGGACAGCGCATGGCCCGAGCTGATCAGGGTCAGGATGCGGACGGATTGGGAATAGTCTGGCTGGGGGGTATCAGGGGTGGGGTGTGCCATGGCCCCATTCTAACGGTGCAAAGCGTTTGTCCCAAATGTTTCGCAATATGGCCCAACCGCCGCCACGACCATTAGGGGTGGCGCCAGAACCACGGGTCGAACCTGCCCTCTTCGTCCCAGCCGGAGGTGCTTGTCATGACGTAGTAGGCGACGGTGAAATCGAATGTGGCGCAGAACACGCCATAGCCCAGCGGGATTTCGGTCAAGAAGAGACCCACGAAGTTGACCCCCATCAGGCTGTGGGTGAGGTCCCACAACCCGTGCGCCAAATAGCCCAGGCCGATCGCCTGGCGGGAGAACAGCCCGCCGAATGCGATGCCTAAGAAGATGACGACGCCGATCAATTCGGTTTGCCAAGCGGCTATGGAGACACCGTAATAGGCCGCGAAGCTCAGATAAAAGGCGGCGATGACGACCAGGAAACTGGCCCAGAACATCTGTTCCCACTGGCCATGAAACACCCGTTGGAAAATCAGGATGCTTCCGGCCGCGGCGAGCAAGCCGACAATGATGTAAAGAACCAAGATGACGACGCCGCCCAAAAGCTGGCCGACGCCGGCGGAGGTTAAACTCTCGATCAATGCCATGGTGGATGGCCCCCTCGAATGAGACTCCAATTCCGGCGGCAGAATAGCTCATTCATCTCCTGAATCATCCCATAAACCCCTGCGCCGAATCATAGAACAATTTGAAGGCAAGCAGGGTCAGTATGGCCTTGAGCCCGTTGCGGAAGACTTCTTCCGGCAACTTGTCCAGCACCTTCCGGCCGCCATAGGTCCCGAGAAATCCAAACCCCAGAAGTCCGACCAGCAGAGGGATGTAGGGTGCAAAGGCGAAGCCGATGAGCCCGAAGGCCACCACCTTGAAACCATGCTGGATCGTCATCAGCATGGCATGGGTCGCCACCACCTGTTGGCGGTGGCTCCCCGCCGCCGCCACGAAGGGCGCGATCAGGGGTCCGGTTCCGCCGACGAACATGGAGACGAAGGTGCTGACAACGCCGAGGGCGAAGAATTTGGCCGGCCCGGGCTTGGTACTGCGAAATCCCGGCGCCCAGGTGCCATAAAGCACGAAACCGGCAACCACCGCCAGCAACAGCCACTTGGGCAGAGCCACCACCACATGGGCGCCGACGGCGGCGCCGATCAGGGTGCCGGCGAGGAATGCCGGCACCACGAGAAAGAGCACCTGGCGCACCAAAAGCACCATGCGGCCAAAATTGGAGCCAAGCTGCACGACGCCATGGACCGGGATGAGGACCGCCGGCGGAAACACCATCGCCATGGTGGCCAGAACCAGAAGACCGCCCCCCAGGCCCAAGGCGGCGGCAATGAAACTGCCGAGGAAGGAGACCCCGCACAGTGCCACGAACACCCAGATCGAAATCCCTGTGCCCTGGGTCAGAAACTCGGCGATGCCATCTATGATCGGGCCAAATCCTCAGGGCATGTCCGCCAACAGCCGGCCATGGCCAGCCACTGGCCCGGTCAGGCCGAGCTGTTTGGCGATATACCAGTAGCGCACCGTGACCGGATGGAGCACGGGCACGCCAAGCTCGCGCTCCAGCTCATCGATGACATCGAAGGCCCGCCAATTGCTGCCGAGGATATAAAGCGCCTCGGGCTCGCCGGGCTGGGCCTTGAAGGATTTTACGATCAGATCGTAAATTTCTTGCGGCGCCAGGGCGTTGATATCCTGGCCTTCCGCCGTCGGCCGGCCCATGGCCAGCACTTCGAGGCCGGCGTCGGTGAAGTAGCGGGTGAAGGCGTCCGCCAACTGGCCTAGGAACGGCGTCAGGCCGAAGAATTTCTTGATCCCCAAGGCCTCCATGGCCGCCAACTGGGTCATGCCGGTGGTAAAGACCGGGCGGTGATAGGCGTCCTGCCAGGCCTTGACGCGCTCGGTTTCGAATTGCCGGCCCTGGATCATGAAGGGCGGCGCCCCTTCGGGATGGATGAGATCGACCTCCTCGGCGGCGAGTTCGCCGACAAAGCGGTCATAGGCCGGCATGATGGTCTCGAATTCCTCGACCGAGTAGCTGCGGATATCGAGATAACGCGAGATGAACTCGACCTCGGGCATGAGGTCCACCAGGTCCTGGAACGAGTTCGATGTCTTGGTCGGCTTGATGACGCCGACTTTCGGCCGGCCGGATGTATCAGACATATCTCCCCCCTCATTTTCATATGGCTTAAGCCCATTATAGGCTTACCCGGCGCCCGGCGGTATTTTTCAAAGGGGTGTTTGCCTTTGGCCATGGGATGTGCATAATCCCGCCGCCCAATAAGTTTGCATACCCATTTGGAAAAACCTAGACCCGAAGCCGGCCTCAAGGCCCCGTTCGCTTC
Organism: uncultured bacterium; assembly: GCA_965369885.1. GTDB lineage: Bacteria > Pseudomonadota > Alphaproteobacteria > SMXQ01 > SMXQ01 > JAZFWG01. Next base: position 3,070 of record CBDUSV010000058.1, on the reverse strand, counting down.
GGTCCAAAAACGGAAGGGGAGACACCAATGCAAGTTCCCGAGAATGATTCCCGCATTGAAACCGAAACCGTCACCATCCAAGGCGCATCCGGAGACGTCTCGGTCTATGTCGCCAAGCCCGCCGGCGCCACGAGTTCGCCCGGCGTCCTGGTGATCCACGAAAACCGGGGCTTGACCCCCCATATCCAGGACGTGGCGCGCCGCGCCGCGGTGGAAGGTTTCCTGGTTGTGGCGCCCGACTTCCTGTCCCAGGTCGGCGGCACCCCCGCCGATCAAAGCGAAGGCCCGGAAAAGACCAAGGCCCTCGACATGGACAAGACCAAGGGCGATGCCCTGGCGGCGCTGGCCTATGTCAAGGGCCGCGACGATTGCTCCGGCAAGGTCGGCTGCGTCGGCTTCTGCTGGGGCGGCGCGCTCTCCAACCAGGTCGCCGTCAACGCGCCGGATCTGGACGCGGGCGTGGTGTTCTATGGCCGCTCACCGGCGGACGAGGACGTCGCCAAGATCAAGGCCAAGATGCTGTTGAACTACGGCTCTCTGGACGAAAACATCAATGCCGGCGTGCCGGGCTATGAAGCGGCTCTCAAGGCGGCGGGCACCGATTACACCATGCATATGTATGACGGCGCGCCGCACGCTTTCCACAACGACACCAACACCGAGCGCCACCATCCCGAAAGCGCCGTGCTGGCATGGGGCCGCACCGTCGAATTCTTCAAGGCAAACCTGGCCGCTTAAAGTTAAGCTTAAGCGCGGACCATCTATCCAAGCGGCGGCGGGCCAACACCCGCCGCCGTTTCTATGTTTGGTATGAATTTAACCGCAGACCACCCATTCCCTGGGGTAATGGTTGAGTTGTTCGCAGCCGTCCTTGCCGACGATGACGGTTTCGCCGAATTGCAGGCCCATTTTTTCGTCGGAGGTCATGACGTTGGGCTGGATGGTGACCACCATGTTCTGGCGGAAGGTGATGTCGGGGTTGGAGTGGCGCCGGGCGGTCTTGGTCTGGATGATCGGCGGGTACTGGTTGGCGCCGTGAAGGAGATCGTCATAGAGGCCGTAGCCGCGCTCATGAATGATGTCGGCGGCCTCCTCCACCTCGGCCGTGGTGGTGCCGTCCTTGATCAGTCCTTCGATGATCTCGAACGCCTCCATGGCGACGGCGTGAAGATCCTGCCATTCCGCCGTTGGCCCTTCGCTCAGCGAGAAGGTGCGGTGGATCTGGCCTGAATAGCCCCAGTAAGCGCCGCTGATCTCGGTGATCAGGCAATCGCCGGCATCGAGCGTTCGGCTCGATTGGAACTGGGCCGGCACCTGGAAGTTGGGCGCGGCCATCGGCATGGAGGTCATGAAGTGGATGCCCGCGGTGCCACCGGCCTTGAGATAGACCGGCTCCAACAGGGCGGGAAGGTCGATCTCCTTGATGCCCGGCTTCAATCCGGCGGCCAGCGCCACGAGGGACTGATCGGTCAGTTGCGAGGCATGGCGAATGCGCTCGATCTCTTCCGTGCTTTTGATGGTCCGCAGCATGCGGAACTTACCTGAGAGATCGACCCATTCGGCGTCGGGGAAGCGGGTGGTGAATTTCTCATAGTGGCGGTAGGGGACGGCGCCGACCAGGCCGATGCGCTTGGCATCCAATTTACGCTCGGCGACCAAATCGGCGGCGCTGTCGGCGGTGTTGGCGCCGGCCCAGCGCACGTCTTCGATCACCGACATCACCCTGGCCATGGGCACGTGGTTGTAAAGCTGGGTCAGCACCACCGGGGCCTCGCCCTTCTGGAACAGCACATAGGCCTCGCGGCTGCCGGGCCAATCGGTGAGCCAGTAGATTTCGTTGGCGAACCTCCCGGTGCCGTAAAGCAATAGGGCGTCGATCCCGGCCTCGTCCATCAAGGCTTCGACCTTGGCGTGGCGCGACGCGATCTCGCCATCGGAAAATCTTGGATACTGGGTGCGGTTGGGCATTGAATTGCTCCTTTTTGCGGGCGCGGTTATGGCGCCAATCTGGCGGTGACTTCGATCTCGATCAGCTTGCCCAGGGAAGAATAGCCGTCGACGAAGCCATATTCGAAATCAGAAATCGCGGTGGGCACGGCCTTGACAAATTCCGCCTGCAACTCTTCCACGGTTTTGCTGTTGTGCATGATGCATGACACCAGGCATGCGTGCTCCCACGACGTCCCGGCGTGGCTGAGGGTGGGTGTGATGCGAGACAGGATATCGGCGACCTGGTCGGCCAAGGTGGGAAGCTCGGCACTGAATCCCGACAGCACCACCATGGGCCCGAGCGTCAGGTAGCGCAGCGGCGTGCGCGGCGGGTCGAACTCCTCGATGGTCTTGACCGCGCCCGGCGGCGGCCACATGGCGAAAAGGTCGAGGGCGACATTTCCATCGGAATCGAAATGTCCCGGCGCGATATAGCTGGAACTCGCCGCCCGCGCCGGGCCGTCCAGGGTCGCCCGGCGCACGTCGCTTCCTCCGTCGCGGCTTTTGCGGTCGCGGCCCCACAGCCGGGTGCGCACCACATCGTTCAGCGAGAGCCCGAAGCCCTCAAGCTCGGCTTCCATGCGGCGGAAAATGTCGGCGGTTTCCTCGGCCGCCTCCATGCCTGGCCGGCCTTCCGAAGACAAGGCGACGAAGTCCTGGCCACACCAGTGGCGAACGGCTTTTCTCATGTGTTTTCCTCCCCATGATCTCGTGGTAAGATTTTGGCGTAGATTAGCATGATCGTGGCCTCCGGCTAGGTGGCAATGGTGCCCTTCGGAGGCCGAGGGAGGTTTTGATGGCGATAACCGAGATCACCAAGATCAAGACCACTGGCATCGACCATGTGGCCCTTCATGTCAGCGATGTTGAGCGCTCCAAGGATTTCTACATCAATGTTCTCGGCATGACCGAGCACCATGGCGGTGGGAACTATTGTTTCCTCAAATGCGGCAACCAGATCGTCGGGCTGTTCGGCGCCGGGGCGGCATTGGACCAGATCGGCGTGGAGCTCAGCCACATGGCCTTCAATGTCGATAGCGGCACTTATGATCAGGTCAAGGCCAATCTTGAGGCCCATGGC
>CBDUSV010000057.1:0-12208 GCA_965369885.1 uncultured bacterium | reverse complement strand
AACAGTGGCGCATCCCACCGGACCTGGTCCCAACCAAGGGCCTCCCCGACGACGCTTAAGGCTTGTAAGGGCAAGGCTGTATAGCGCCTGAGCAAATGAACTGGCGGAGCGATGCTGATTCGAACTTCCGCTACGTTAATATGTCATTTTCATATAACTAATTGAATTCATTATATAAATTTGATATATTATATCAAGTGTTAGCGATGAGTAGAACTTAGACTTGCAAAAAACATCATATGGTGCTATAAGTTACCTTATATGATGTTATCGTGATGTCGATGAATACATTTCTTCCCGATGGGGTGTCTCCTGCCCCAGCCATCCCGCAGACCTTTGCTGATGCGGCGGATCGCGAACGCCTGACGCCTGCCGCACTTGAGGCGATACGCAGAATTGCTGCTGCCTGGCGCTTTACTGGCGAAGATGCGGCTGCTTTGCTGGGGGTTTCGACTAGCACCTGGGACCGCATACAGGCGGATACCCGGCGCTCCAGCCTATCACAGGATCAGCTAATGCGGGTGTCTGCGCTGATCGGTGTCTTTAAGGGGCTGCACCTCCTCTTTGGTGACGAGATGGCCGATCGCTGGCCACGGCTACGGAACAGTGGTCCGCTGTTCGGCAACCTCACACCCATCGAGGCCATGGTACAGGGGGGCATTCCCCGGATGCTCGACGTGCGTCGCTACGTCGACGCCCTGCGCGGCGGTCTATAATTCCATCACCTATATCCTATCCTGTTGAGCGACTGGCTCTTGAGCGAACGGTCCGCCTGGTTACGACCGCGCGCCTCAGGGATGGGGTACTTAAGGCTCTTGGGGATGACGAGCATCTTGCTGATCTCGCCGAAATAGAAGGTGCTACCAGTGCCAGGTTGCAGGCTCAGCATGTTGGCGGAGACTCAATCGACCCACGAGAGTTCGTTTCAGGAATTCCCCACGCGCATTTAATCAATGCGGCCTTCGCTTATTGGCGGCCTGAAGAGCTCAATCGATTTAATGGGCCAGGGCGCGGCGCCTGGTACGCGGCACTTGATGTCACCACTTCCATTGCTGAAGTCACGTTCCATATGACGCGCGAGCTTGAACGCGTGAACGATTTCAATACCACCGTTGACTATGCGGAGATGTTTGCGAGCTTCGCTGGCGAGTTCGTTGACCTCAGGGACGTGAATCCAAAGCCTGATTGCCTCGACCCTGATCCATTGATTGGCTATCCCGCCGGCAACGCGTTGGCTGGCTCAACGCGTGTTCAGGGTCACAACGGAATTATCTATCCGTCAGTGCGGGATCCCGCTGGCACTTGCTTGGTGGCGCTTTTCCCCCATGCGGTGCAGTCGGTAGCACAAGGCGACATCTGGCGCCTGACGTGGGATGGGTCTCGTCAACCCCACCTCGAAAGAATCGCCTGACATTTGACAACATTGGCGAAGAGAAGGGCTTGGCGCCCGCGCGCCTTAACCCTTGAGGGCCATATAGCTCTGGTGATCGAAGACATCGACCTGGATCACCTCGTCGCGGGCCGCATCGGCGGCGGCGACGCGTTTGCCCTCATCAGCGGTGATGATCCCTTGGCCGACCGCCCGGGTGATCAGGCTCTCGGCGGGGTCGGCGTCAAGCTTGCCCTGGCGGGTGGCGGCGTGGACCGTATCCCGCGCCCCCTTGGCCGCGACCACCAGGGCAAGCGCCGCCTCGAGGCGGCCGAGACCTTCTTCGTCCGGCCCGGGAAGGTAGATGTCGGGGGTCAAGCGCTCACGCATCTCATTGCCGTCGAGCAGACCGCGCGCAAGCTCGGCGCCGAGATCATCGGTGGGCGGGCGCAGCCGGGCGCCGAGGGGGAATATCAGCGCCCGCAGGATCGTCGCCGCTGCCCGGTTGGGCAGGTTGTCGACAACGCCATGGAGGGCTTGCTGGATATTCCACAGCGCCAGGCCGCACGACCAGTCGAGCAGCACCCGGTCGGCCTCGGGGCGGCCATCGTCGTGGAACCTTTTCAGCGCGGACGATGCCATATACATCCAGGCCAGGGCGTCGGCCAGCCGGCCACTGATTTTCTCGCGCCGCTTGAGAGCGCCGCCGAGGGTCGCCAAGGCAACATCGGTGGCAAGCGCGAAGGCGGCTGAGTAGCGCGTGAGGCGCCGGAAGTGGCGGGCGTCGGTGCCATGGCCCGGCACGACGGCAAGTCCGCCCGCCGTCAGCGCCAGGAACACCGCCCTCACCCCATTGCGGAAGACGAAGCCCAAATGGCCGAAGAAGGCGCGGTCGAAGCGCGCCAGATCGCCGCTTTGGACCGCCTGCATCTCGTCCTGGGCGAAAGGATGGCAGCGGATCGATCCTTGGCCGAAGACGATCAGGGTGCGGGTCAGGATATTGGCGCCTTCGACGGTGATGGCAATCGGCACGCCGACAAAGCCACGGCCCAGGATATTCTTGTGGCCCCGGCAGATGGCGGCGCCGGCCCGGATATCGAAGGCGTCGTTGAGAATTTCGCGCATGCCCTGGGTGAGATAGGCCTTGACCACCGCCGACAGCACCGCCGGTTTTTCTCCGGCATCGACGGCGCCGCAGGTCAGGGTCCGGGTCGCGTTCATGAAATAGGCGTAGCCGGCGATGCGGGCCAGGGGCTCCTCGATGCCCTCGAATCTTCCGATCGGTAGGTTGAACTGCTCGCGCACGGTGCCGTAGGCGCCGGTCACCCGCACCGCCAGCTCCACGGCGCCGACCGACAGCGCCGGCAGCGAGACCGAACGGCCGGCGGCGAGGGATTCCATCAACATGCGCCAGCCATGGCCGATGCCGTCCACCCCGCCAATGACGTAATCCACCGGCACGAAGATATCGGTGCCGGACACCGGGCCGTTCTGGAAGGGCACCCCCATGGGATCGTGATGGTCGCCGATCTCCATGCCCGGCGTGTCCCGTGGCAGCAGCGCACAGGTGATGCCCAGATCCTCTGCCTCGCCCAGCAAATGATCGGGATCGTAAAGCCGAAACGAGAGGCCAACCACCGTCGCCACCGGCGCCAGGGTGATATAGCGCTTGTTGAACGTAAGACGCATGCCGGTGATGGTCTCGCCGTTCCACATTCCTTTGCAGACCACGCCACGGCTCAGTCCATTGGCGGCATCGCTGCCGGCGCCCGGTTCGGTCAGGGCGAAGCACGGGATCTCCTCGCCACGGGCGAGCCGGGGCAGATAGTGGTCTTTCTGCTGGTCGGTGCCGTAATGAACCAATAGCTCGCCTGGCCCCAGCGAGTTCGGCACCATGGCGGTGATCGCCGCGGTGACGGAGCGGCTCGATATCTTGGTGATGACAGCCGAATGGGCGATGGCGGAAAACCCACGCCCGCCATATTGCTCGGGGATGATCATGCCGAAAAAGCGTTCCCGTTTGAGGAAGTCCCAGACCTCTTCAGACAAATCGCGGTCCTGGGCGGTCTGCCAGTCGTCCAGCATGGCGCAGAGTTGCTCCACCGGCCCGGCGAGAAACGCCTGCTCTTCGGCGCTGAGAGGTTGCGGCGTGAAATCGAGCAGCTTTTGCCAGTCGGGATCGCCGGAGAACAGATCTCCGTCCCACCATACCGTGCCCGCCTCCAGCGCAATGCGCTCGGTATCGCCAATGGTGGGAAGGAAGGCGCGCATGATCCCCATCACCGGCGCCGAAACCACATGGCGGCGAATGATGGGAAGCCCGAACACCGCCGCGGCCAGGATGGCCACCCCCGCCACCGCCATGAATAAAGTTTGCGAACCGACGCCGGCCAGGACCCAGGCGCCGAGAACCAAGGTCAGGGCCGAAACCCAGGCCCAAAAACCGTGCCCGGCGTAAAGCAGCACCAAAAACACAATCAAAGCGGCAACAAGCAGGCCTAGGGTCATGTATCGGTTCCTCTCAATTCCTCAGCGGCTTTCCGGTCTTCAGCATGTGTTGAACCCGCGCAATGCTGGCGGGGTTCCGCGATAAGGTGACGAAGGCCGAGCGCTCGAGATCAAGCAAATCGTCCTCGCCCAGGGTCTCGGTCATGTCGGTATCGCCGCCGCTCAGCACACCGGCCAGGGCCTTGCCCACGGTCACGTCGTGGGCGGTGGCCTTGCCGGTGAGGCGGAAGCCGTCGATCGCCATGGACATCGCCGCCAGGGCGGTCCTGCCCGGCAGTGAGATTTCCGGCTTTTCCGGTGGCGTGTAGTCGCGGGCCAGGGCCAGGGCCTTGGCCTTGGCGTCGAACAGTAAACGGTCGCGGTTCATGGTGATGCCGTCGCCGGGCCGCACGATCAAAAGGTCCTGGGCCTCGGCCGCCGATTTGGCCACCTCGGCCATGGCGATGGTCTCGAACACCTTGATCACCGCCGGCATCGGCCCGCCCGGGCGGTGCGGATTGGCCCCCCAGCGGATCAGCATTTCCTTGCAGCCGCCCCAGCCCGGGATGACGCCGACACCGACCTCGACCAGGCCGGTGTAAGTCTCGGCGTGGGCCTGCACCGCGTCGCTGTGGAGCAGGATTTCACAGCCGCCGCCAAGCGCCATGCCCGATGGGGCGCCAACCACCGGGAACGGCGCATATTTGAGCGCCCGGTAGACCTCCTGGCCCCGGCGAATGAGGTAGCGGACGGCAAACCACGCCCTAAGCTTCATGGCGACCAACAACAATCCGATGTTGGCGCCGACCGAGAAATTGTCGGCCTCGTTATAGACCACCATCGCCCGATAGCTGCCGGGCACCAGGCGGATGGCCTTCTCGATCATCGCCAGGATCAGCGGGTTGAGGGAATTCATCTTGCTGTGGAACTCGAGACAAATCACCCCATCACCGATGTCCCAGAGACTGGCCGAGCGGTTTTTCGCCAGCGGCCGCTGACGGCGCTTGATATCGGCGAGCAGCAGAACGCCATCGGCGCGGACCACATCGCGGTACTCTCCGTCGCGGCCAAGGAACTGCAAGTGTCCGCCCTCGGTGCGGTAGAACGAACGGCCCGCCGCCATTTCCAGCAGCGGGGGCACGTCGAGGCCGTCGCGCCGGAGCCGGTCTGCAAACCATCCGGTGCCCAACTGATCGATCAGCTCGAAGGGGCCGTATTTCCAGTTGTAGCCGAGCCGCATGGCGTCATCGATGGCGGTGATGTCATCGGCGATTTCCGGCACCAGCCGGGCTGCGTAGGCGAGCGTCCGCGCCAGCACCCACCAGGCGTAGCGCCCGGCCGCATCTGGGTGTTCGACCAACGCCTTGAGACCGCCCTTGCGCGCAGCCGCGACCGATTTCAGTTTCGGGGTCTCGGCCGTTGAGTATTCGCCGGTTTTCAGATCCTTGGCCTGCTTGATCCTGTCCGGTGACAGGCGGTAGAAACCGCCCTTGCCCTTGCGCCCGGTATAGCCGTCGGCGATCATATTCGTGATCAGTTCGGATTCGCGGTAGACTTGGTGGAACGGGTCGGTGGCGGGCAAGGTCTCGGCCATGCCGCCGAGGATATGGGGCATGAGGTCGAGACCGACCATGTCGAGAAGCCCGAACACCCCGGTCCTGGGAATGCCGACGGGACGCCCCATGACGGCATCCGCCTCCTCGATCGAGATACCCTCGTCCATGGCGTGGACGACGCCGCATTGCAGCCAATAAATCCCGATCCTGTTGCCGATGAAGCCGACGGTATCCTTGGCAAGAACCACGGTCTTCCCCAGCTTGAAATCGGCGAAGCGGGTTATGGCGTCGATGGCGTCAGAGCGTACATGGTCCCCCGCCACCACCTCCAACAGGCGCAGATAGCGGGGCGGATTGAAGAAGTGGGTGATCAGGAAGTCGGCGCGAAAACTCTCGGCCATGCCCTCGGTCAATTGGGCGAGTGGAATGGTCGAGGTGTTCGACGAGACGATGGAGCCGGGCTTGCGGTGGGCCTCGATCTTCCCGTAAAGCGACTGCTTGATGTCGAGGCGTTCGACAATCGCCTCGACGATCCAGTCACAGTCCGCGATCAACGCCATGTCGTCATCGATATTGCCGGTGGTGATCAATTTGGCGCCGCCTTTGTGCATCAGGGGCGCCGGCGTGGTCTTCAACAGCCTTTCCACCGCGCCCTCGGCGATGGCGCTCCGCTTCGCTGCGTCGGTGGCGGCGATGTCGAGCAGCACCACCGGCACGCCCGCATTGGCGATGTGGGCGGCGATGCCGGCGCCCATCACGCCGGCGCCGAACACCGCGACTTTCTCTATGGTGGTCATTTCACCGCCTCGAGGATGGTGGCGATGCCCTGGCCGCCGCCGATGCACTGGGTCGCCAAGGCGTAGGTGCCGCCTTCACGCCCTAAAAGGGCCGCGGCCTTGCCGGTGATGCGCGCCCCGGTGGCGCCAAGCGGATGGCCAAGCGCGATGGCGCCGCCGTCCAGATTGACCCGGCTCACATCCAGTTCCAGATCCCGGATACAGGCCAGGCTTTGGGAGGCAAACGCCTCGTTGAGCTCGACGATGTCGATGTCGTTGATCGAGAGCTCGGCGCGGTTGAGCGCCTTCTTGGTCGCCGCCACCGGGCCGATGCCCATGATCTCCGGCGCGCAGCCGGCAACGGCGATGCTCTTGATCCGGGCCAGGGGCCGAAGCCCGTTCTTTTCGGCGTAGTCTTCGCTGCAGATCAGGGTGGCGGCGGCGCCGTCGGTCAAGGGCGACGAGGTGCCGGCGGTCACCGTGCCGTTCTCATCGAAAGCCGGGTTCAATCCAGCCAGCCCCTCCAAAGTGGTCTCCGGCCGGATACAGCCGTCCCTGTCCACCTGGGCGCCTTCGCTGGTGATGGCAACGATCTCGCCCTCGAGTTTGCCCGCCGCCTGGGCCTGGGCGGCCCGGGTCTGGGATTCGGCGGCGAAGGCTTCTTGGCTCTGGCGGGTGATGTTGTACTTGTTGGCCACGTTCTCGGCGGTTTCGCCCATGGAAATGTAGGCTTGGGGGTATCTTTCCGCCAGACCGGGATGGGGCATCGGGTTGTAGCCCAGGATCGGCACCCGGGTCATGGACTCGACGCCGGCACAAACAAACACCTCGCCGGCGTTCATCTGAATGGCACCGGCGGCCATGTGGATGGCATACATCGACGATCCGCAAAAGCGGTTGACCGTGGTGCCGGCAACGCTTTGCGGCAGGTCCGCCAAAAACACCACCAGCCGCGCCATGTTCAGGCCCTGCTCGGCTTCCGGGAAGGCACAGCCCAGGATGACATCTTCGATGTCTTCGACCTTGACGCCCGACCTCTGGACCAGGCTCTTGATGACCTCGGCGGCGAGCTCGTCGGGCCGCGCTTTCGTCAGCTCGCCCTTACCGGCAAAGGTGAACGGAGAGCGGACATATCCGGCAATGACGACGTTTCTCATTTCCATATCCTCTGTTGGACGGCCTTATCACTCATGGTCTTAGGACTCCGGGGCGGGTTCATTTGGCGCCGCCGCCTCCTTCGCCAGCAGGTCCTTTTTCGATATCTTGCCGATCAGGGTCTTGGGCAGGGATTGGCGAAATTCGATTTGCCGCGGCATCTGGAACGGCGCCAGCTTGTCCTTGAGGAACGCCTTGAGCTCAGCCGCCGTCAGCTCCTCGCCTTCACCCAGGCTGACATAGGCCTTGACGATCTCTCCCCGGTGCTTATCGGTGATGCCGCAGACGGCGACTTCGCCGACCGCCGGATGAAGATGGATCACTTCCTCGACCATGCGGGGATAAACATTGAAGCCGCCGCTTAGGATTAAATCCTTGATGCGGTCGACGATGAATAGATAGCCGTCGTCGTCGACATACCCGACATCGCCGGTGTGCAGCAGGCCGCTCCGGAAAGTGTGGAGATTGTCCCGCGCCCGGTTGGCGTAGCCGACCATGACCTGGGGGCCGCCGATGCAGACCTCGCCTCTTTCGCCCAGTCCAAGGGCGCGGTCGGGCTCTTCCAGACCCACGATCTTGATCACCGTCCCTGGCAGTGGCAGCCCGACAGAGCCCGGTTTTCCGCCGCTGTCCAGAGGATTGACCGTGACCACCGGGCTGGTCTCGCTCAGGCCATAGCCCTCCACCACCTTGCACCCGGCCAGGTCCTCGAAGCGGCTTTGGATCTCCGCCGGCAGGGGCGCGCCGCCGGAAATACAGATATTGAGGCTGGAGAGATCGTACTTCGAAATATCTTTGGTGGCATTGAGGGCCGAAAATATCGTCGGCACCCCGATAAAGATGGTGGCGCGGTCGCGGTCGATTGCCGCCAGCACCTCGGCGGGCTTGAATTGCGGCTGCAGGATCAGTTCGGCGCCGAGCCGGATGCCCAGATTCATCACCACCGTCATGCCGAAGGCATGGGACAGGGGCAGTACGCCCAGGATCTTTTCCTCGCCAGGCTTGGTTTGCGGCGCCCATAGCGCCACCTGTTCCGCATTGGCGTACAGATTGGCATGGGTCAGGCGCGCCGCCTTGGGGAAGCCGGTGGTGCCGCCGGTGAACTGTAAAACCGCGACATCGTTTTTGGGATCGATCGAGACCGGATCGGGATCGCCGTCATTGTCGATCAGCTTGTTGAAGTCAATGTGATGATCGTCGTCGGGGATATTGGAAACCTCGCGCCGCTTGAGCAGGCTGAACAACACCTTCTCATGAAACGGCAGGACCCCGCCCAACGGGCAGACCACGATTGTCTCGAGCCGCCCGCCGTCCCTAAGCCGCGGCTCGACCTTGTTGTAAAGCACCTTCATGTTCATGGTCACGACAATGCACACACCGGAATCGGCGATGTGCTTCTCGATCTCGCGGGCGGAATAGAGCGGGTTGATATTGACCACGGTGCCCCCGGCCTTGAGCACGGCATAGAAGCAGACCACCGCATAAGGGCAGTTGGGCAGCATCAGGCCGACCTTGATCCCCTTGTGGACGCCAAGGGCCTGGAACCCCTTTGCCGCGCGCGCGACCTGATCGGCGACCTCATGGTAAAGCGTCTGCCGGCCCCGGAAACTGATGCAAACATGATCGCCAAAGTTCTCTGCCGCCCTGTCAAGCAAACAGGTCAGCGGTTGGGCATCCGGGGTGAATTGCCATTCGATGCCGGGTGGATAGGACCGCTCCCAGGGGTAGGGCCGTTGCCATTCCACTGTCTCGGGCTCAGCTTGCCGGCGGAACAGGCCGCCAATCACTTTGACCGCGCGCGAAAGTGCATTGGCGCCGGACATCAGTGGTTTTCCTTTCTCTGCAACTGGGCATCTTCATCGGCCAACCCCGAGGTGCAGGAGCCGAGAAACGAGATCACAAGGTCCTGGGTGCCGCCGATATCCTCGGCCAAGATGCCATGGCGTCGGGATGGAATCATATGTATCGAAGTTTCCTTCGATGCAACACCATCGAGGACCAATTCGGCGCTTTCAGGGTCGATGACCGGGTCCTCGGTTCCTTGGATCACGGCAACCGGGCAGGTGACATCGGCCAGATTGCTCTTCATGTCGTCGACCAGTTGGCCCAGTTCGAACAATCCACGGATCGGCATGTGGCGGTAATTGATCTTGGGATGCTCGGAGTCGTTCGGCCGGAACGGCATCAGGCCCTCAAGCGACCATATCCATTGGGCCAACTTGTTGATTCCTTGGATCACCGGCACGAAGATCATATTGCGGTTGCGGAACTTGACCGGCACGGCGACCGCCGCGACGCCGGCAAGCTTTTCGGGGTGTTCGGCGGCCAGTCTTAGGGACAGCGCGCCGCCGGTGGAGAACCCGATCAGGCACACCTTCTCGGTGAACGCCGACATGATCTCAAAACCACGCCGCACCGAGCCAAGCCATTCGTGCCAGGTCCGGTCCCTGAGATCCCAGGGCGATGTTCCGTGACCCCTGAGACGGACGCCGATCACCGGATAGCCAAGCGCGGCCAGCTTGTCACCTAACTCTCTCAGCTCCGCCGGGGAGGCAAGAAACCCGTGAACCAGAACGACGCCTAGGTCCCTGGCGCCGTCCGGGATCAGAAGATAGGGCTCGCCGCCTTCCGTCGCCGTCTCCTGATCATTGATGTGGGCATGGCGCGGCATCGAAAACATCTCCTGGCACAATTCGAAAGCGCGAATTTCGTCATCGAACAGCAGCCTCGCCAGGGTTGTTTCTTCTTCTTCGCCGCCGTTCGAGCCGACCGCCAGATCGACCGCCCGGCAGGCCGCCGGCACCGGCGCGATCTCGTTGGCATATACCGCTATGGCGTTCTCCAGGCGCACCTGGTGGAAGGAATGCTGATGGCCAAGCTTGGGCAGAAACCGGTACTTGTCCGCCACAACCTCGATCAGCTCCGACGACGTCGCCATGTCGAGAAATCGTTCGAACAAGTGCCAAATGCCTTTATGGATGCCGTCATAGCGTTCCGGGTTGGCCAGGGACCGATGCAGGTGAATGGACGGCTCTAACTGTGCATTCTTGATCGAGACATAGAGCATGGTGTGAAACGGCTGGTGGTCGATTTCCGTGGTTCCGCGTTCGAGCAATGTCAGGATCAATTGCGAGGCCAGGTGGCTCAGATTGACGGTGACACAGGCATAGATTTCGCCGGCGTATCTATCGCGCAGGACCCGGGTCCGGCGTCCCATCGCCAGGGACACCATGCGTTCGATCCAGCGGTCGGAATCCGGTTTCAGGGCGAACAGCTCTTGCAGGCTGTCTATGTGTTTGAACACGCGCTTCAGCACAAGCCGTTCCCACCGGTTCCAGCCGACGCCCGGCGTGATCGGGTGGCCAAAGCGGATGTCCATGTCGGTGTCTTTCAGCAGGATATTGCCTTCGATCAGAAGCTCCTCCGTGGCCGCTTGGCCGATGTCGCCGCCGAACATGGAGGCGGCCTTGCGCAGGATGTTGTCGTCATTTCGGATTGGATAGAACGTGATGTTGGCCGGGACCACCAATGTCGGCTGATTGGCCGCGGCAACCAGGGCATCGACATTCTCCAACCCCAATGCGTCGACCCAGCGCTGGAGCCTGGCCTCTTCGCCGGCCTCATGGACCAGCAAAATCCGCTTCTTGAACGCCTCGAGCGCCAAGGCGATCGCCGCCGCGCCGCGGTGGTGTTTGCGTTGAGCCTGATCGCTGGGGGAAAAAATACTGACTTCGCCCTCATCATCAACCACGCGGCGATCCTTGATCATGCCGCCTTCGGGGAAGACGATGACCTTGCGGCCGCGCAGAATCTCGGCGGCGAGAAACGCCAGCAAACCCGGATGATTGGTCGGCACCGCGCCGACGCCCCACAAGAATTTCGCGAAGGTCTCGCTTGCCTCGAACAGTTCCGATGCCGCGACGCAACGGCAGAAGGCCCCGGTCGCCTCATGAATGATGTATTGCGGGATGACCGTCTCAAAACGGGAGAAGTGATTGAAAAGGAAGATCTGGCCGGCGTCGATCTTGCCGTCGGCGTCATGAACCTTGACGTTGATTCCCAGATGATCGTGAACCAGCGAAAAAGCGCGTACACACCACTGGTACATGCTTTCATTGATTTCAAGTTCAGGGCGAACAGTCACCTACGGGCCTTTCGTTCAAATCCGGCTTATTTATCAGTACTTAGCGGTCCTCCCCGATATGATAGCCTGCCGCTATCAAAATGACGCCTGACGCCACCATGCCGCCTAATCTACCCTGGATGGCGATCATTTCACCAGGAAATGGTTAACAATCGTTAACGATGGGAGCAAATGCAATGGAGCTTGGCCCGCTGGCAACCACCACGGTTAGCAGCTCGCCATCAACCGGTTCACGCCCGGTTGGTCTGACAATGCCCTGTGGAGAGAATACTCTTCCAATGGTTGTACAAAATGGGTAGATTTGGAACGTCTTTTGAAGCTTATTTGGAAAATATCTTCCGAGATAAGGTGATAATATGCCCGAGTTTGAGGACACATCTTTTGATCCCATTGAACCGCCGTATCATCCCATAATCTATGTTCGCGGCTTCGCCGGTACAGATAGCGAGGTCGAAGAGACGGTGGCGACGCCCTTCATGGGATTCAACCTGGGTTCGACCAAGATTCGTCAGCGCGCCAACGGCGATATCCAGCCCCATATTTTTGAATCACCCCTGATCCGCCTGATAAAGGATCACGGCTACGTATCAGCCTATCGCGACGGTGACTTGTTGCCAAAGGGAGCGCGTCCCTATAAGTCGGTCTGGATCTTCCGGTATTACGACGTGACGTCTGAGGACTTAGGGACAGGGAAGCGCGAATTGCTGAGCGATATTGCCGG